>JAFYYO010000230.1 GCA_017557475.1 Bacteroidaceae bacterium | reverse complement strand
CGCTTTGGACGTTGAACGTCAGCACATTAACGTGGAGCGAATGAAGATGCTTGGTGCTGAGGTGTTCCCCGTTCAGAGTGGCAATAAGACACTAAAAGACGCTACCAACGAGGCGATTCGCGATTGGTGTTGCCATCCAAGTGATACCTTTTATATAATAGGCAGTACTGTAGGCCCTCATCCCTACCCCGAGATGGTCGCCAAACTGCAAAGCGTCATCAGCAAGGAAATAAAGTTCCAACTGCAAGAAAAGGTTGGTCGCGACTATCCCGACTACCTCATCGCCTGTGTTGGCGGCGGAAGTAATGCCGCAGGAACCATCTATCACTACCTCGACGACGAGCGTGTGAGGATTGTTCTCGGCGAGGCTGGCGGCAAAGGAATGGAGACGGAGATGACTGCTGCGTCCCTCAACATCGGAACTGTCGGCATTCTTCATGGCAGTAGAATCAAGGTAATGCAGACAGATGACGGGCAAATCATCGAACCCTACAGCATCAGCGCAGGTCTCGACTATCCCGGCACAGGCCCCATGCACTGCAACCTCTTCGAGACAGGCAGGGCGAAAGTCTATGCCGTAAACGACGACGAAGCACTTCAAGCCGCCTTCGAACTGACGCGACTCGAGGGCATCATCCCTGCTCTCGAAAGTAGTCACGCCCTCGCTCTGCTGCCAAAGATGCAGTTCAAAAAGGAAGATATTGTCGTGCTTACCGTCAGCGGAAGAGGAGATAAAGACTTGGGAACATATCTTAAACATAAAGACGAGATTGATTATGAGCGCATATAAGTTCAAATTCCACACAGCGAGCAAGAAGATTCTGGGTGATCTTATCACGCCTGTAAGTGCCTATCTGAAGGTTCGCGACGCTTATCCGCAGAGCGCACTCATGGAGAGTTCCGACTATCATGGCGGCGAGAATGCGAAGTCTTTCATTGCGCTTCACCCAATTGCAAGTGTCAGCATCGAGCACGGAACAGGTATCTGTCGCCTTCCTGACGGCAAAGTGCTTCACAACAAGATTGGCGAGGACTACGATACGGCTCGACTCATCAACGATTTCCTCAGCCATTTCAGCATCGAGGGAAACGATGTTCAGTACTGCGGATTGTTTGGCTATACGACTTTCAACGCGGTTCGTTACTTCGAGAACATCGCCGTCAAGGACGAGACGCAACCTGAGAACGATGCGCCAGACATGCTCTACATATTATATAAAGATGTAGTGGTGTTCGACCACTTCCGTAATGAGCTCACGCTTATCGAGTTGCTTTCCGACGGAGAACAGGACGACCTCGACCAACTGGAGCGCGACCTCGGCAGCCGTAACTATCAGGTTTATGACTTCAAGCCTGTCGGCGACTTCTGGAGCACACTTACCGATGACGAACATCGCGAAAACATCCGTCGCGGCATACAGCATTGCCTGCGTGGCGATGTCTTCCAAATCGTCCTTTCTCGCCGCTTCAAGCAAAGATATGAGGGTGATGACTTCAAGCTCTATCGTGCTCTTCGAAGCATCAACCCCAGCCCGTATCTCTTCTACTTCGACTTCGGAGGCTTCCGCATCTTTGGCTCTTCGCCCGAAACTCACTGCCGAATCGAGAACCGACGTGCTTATATCGACCCGATTGCAGGCACCACAAAGCGAACAGGCAACAGCGAGACTGACCGCAAGAATGCTGAATATTTGCGCAACGACCCAAAAGAGAATGCCGAACATGTCATGCTGGTTGACCTCGCTCGAAACGATTTGAGCCGCAACTGCCACAATGTGAAGGTCGATTTCTACAAGGATATGCAGTTCTACAGTCACGTTATCCATCTCGTTAGTCGCGTTAGCGGAGAGCTGGATGAAAGCGCAGATCCCATCAAAGCCTTCATCGATACGTTCCCCGCAGGCACTCTATCGGGTGCTCCAAAAGTACGAGCCATGCAACTTATCTCAGAATACGAGCCTCACAATCGTGGTGCTTATGGCGGTTGTATCGGGTTTATCGGTTTCGAAGGCAACCTCAACCAGGCCATCACGATACGCACTTTCGTCAGCCGAAACAACGAGCTTTGGTTCCAAGCTGGTGGAGGTATCGTCGCCAAAAGCAATGTCGAGTACGAACTTCAAGAGGTTAATAACAAGCTTGGCGCACTTCGCCGAGCCATCGAAATAGCAGGAAAGTTATGAAACAGATAGTAATCATCGACAACTACGACTCGTTCACCTACAACTTGAGTCATTTGGTAAAGGAACTCGGAGCAGAAGTTACGGTCTTTCGCAACGATAAGTTCGAGATGACGCAGCTCGAAGCTTTCGACAAAATCATACTTTCCCCAGGCCCTGGAATCCCGAGTGAAGCAGGCTTGCTCCTCGATGTCATCAAGACCTATGCAGGCAAGAAGCCCATACTTGGCGTGTGTCTTGGCCATCAAGCTATCGGAGAAGTCTTCGGAGGAAAACTCACCAACCTCAGCGACGTCTATCATGGAGTCGCAACTCCCGTCACGATAACTGCCGATGACTATCTCTTCGAAGGTCTCGGCAAGCAGTTTAAAGTGGGTCGTTATCATTCGTGGGTAGTCGATAAAGAAGGTTTCCCCGACTGCCTCGAAGTGACGAGTGTGAGCGATGAGGGTTTCATCATGTCCCTCAGACATCGTGAATACGACATCCGAGGCATTCAGTATCATCCCGAAAGCGTCTTGACACCAGACGGACACACGATTATAAACAATTGGTTAAAGCACTAAATATGAAACAGTACTTACAGCGACTCATTGCCGGCGAAACGCTCTCTCGGCAAGACACACACAACATTTTGCTTGGCATCACTCGCGAAGCCTATCCTGCCGAACAGATTGCAGCTATGCTGATGGCTTTGCAAACAAGAGGAGCAACTGTAGATGAACTGCTCGGACTCCGCGATGGTTTACTCGAAACGGGTAAACATATTGACCTCGACGGCTACGATACGCTCGATATTGTCGGGACTGGTGGCGACGGGAAGAACACCTTCAACATCAGTACTTGCGCCTGTTTCGTTGTAGCAGGTGCAGGATATAAGGTCACGAAACACGGCAATGGAGCAAGCACGAGTGTCAGTGGCGCAAGTAACGTGCTGATGGGGCATGGCGTGAAGTTCACCGATGACGAGGGAAAACTTCGTCGCTCGCTCGAAGAAGCCGGCATTTGTTACCTTCATGCACCGCTCTTTGCGACAGGAATGAAGTTCGTCGGTCCCGTTCGCAAAGCGCTTGGTGTGCCGACTTGCTTCAATCTGCTTGGCCCCCTGATTAATCCTTGCTCGCCCAAAAACTCGCTTCACGGAACGGCCACTCAGGCTCAACTTCGTCTCTATGCCAACATCCATCAGCATATCGGTGACAATTATGGCGTCGTGACGAGTTATGACGGATACGACGAGATATCGCTCACAAGCGGTTTCAAAGTTGTGACTCGCTTCTTCGAAAAGGTCTACACACCTATCGAAATGGGCCTTTCCTACGTGAAGCCCGAGGAGATTTATGGCGGTTCGACTGCCGAGCAAGCCAAGCAAATATTCGATGATGTGCTTGAAAACAAGGCAACTCAGGCTCAGAAGGATGTTGTGATTGCAAATGCGGCTTGCGGCATCAGCCTGATGAACCCGAATCTCTCGATGTCGGACACCGTTGCGATGGCTCGCGAATCCATCGAAAGCGGCAAAGCTCTCAAGTGCCTCAAGAAGTTTATTGAGATTAACTCATAGTATGAAAGACATTTTAGAAGAAATCGTAGCGCACAAACGCATCGAAGTTGCCGAGCAGAAGGAGCAAATGCCGCCTCGGAAGCTCTATGCCGAGGTTGAGCGAATGATGGCTGAAGGCGTTTCAAAGCGCAGTCTGAGCCAGGCTTTGGCACAAAACGACTTTGGCATCATTGCCGAGTTCAAGCGCAAGAGTCCGTCGAAAGGATGGATTAAGGAAGACGGCAAGCCAGAAGTCATTCCTCCTTCCTACGAAAAGGCTGGAGCCGCAGCCCTGAGCATCCTGACCGACGAGATGTATTTTGGCGGTCAGATGGACTTTGTTCGCAAAGCTCGTCCACTCGTCAATTTGCCCATCCTTCGCAAGGATTTCATCATAGACGAGTACCAGCTTTTCCAAGCTCGACACATCGGAGCCGATGCCGTACTGCTCATTGCTGCCGACCTCAGCAAGCAGGAAGTGCAAACGCTTACGGCTCTGGCTCACGAGTTAGGGCTCGAAGTCTTGCTGGAACTACATTCTGAGCACGAACTCGACTATGCCGACATTGATGTGGATGCAGTAGGTGTGAACAATCGCAACTTGGGAACTTTCGTGACGGATGTGCAGAACTCGTTCCGTTTAGCAGCCCGTTTGCCCCAAGACAGAGTGCTTGTCAGCGAGAGCGGAATCAGCAATCCGGAGACCATCAAACTCCTTCGTGAAGCGGGTTACAGGGGTTTCCTCATCGGAGAGACTTTCATGAAGACAGACGAGCCAGGTCAAGCATTAAAGAACTTCATTTCGCAGTTATGATTATAAAGGTTTGTGGGATGAGGGATGCCAAAAACATCCTGGAAGTGGAAAGCCTCGGCATCGACATGATGGGCTTTATCTGCTGGGAACACTCGCCACGATTCGTGAGCGAAGTGCCTGTCTATCTGCCTCAATGCAAGCGTGTTGGCGTCTTCGTTAACCCGTCTCTCGACGAGATACAAAGGCGAATCGAGGCCTTCGACTTCAGCTTCATCCAGCTTCATGGAAGCGAGTCTCCTGAGTTTTGCCAAGAGGTTCGAGAAAAGACGGGCTGCAAAGTCATCAAAGCAATCAGCATTTCCTCGGAAGAAGACCTCGCTCATGCAAGCGGATACGAAGGTTCCTGCGACCTGCTTCTCTTTGATACTAAGTGCAAGACGGTTGGCGGAAGCGGTCAGAAGTTCAGTTGGGACATCCTTTCCGACTACCGAGGTTCCCTACCCTTCCTGCTTTCAGGGGGCATCGGACCTGCTGATGCAGAGCAACTTAGCAAGTTCCATCACCCCAAATGTCTTGGCTTCGACATCAACTCTCGCTTCGAACTGGAGCCGGGCATCAAGGATACTGAAAAAATTAAAACTTTCATAAGCACAATAAGACAACATGAACAGGATTAACCAAATATTCCAGGAGAAGAGCAAAGGCTTGCTCTCGCTCTACTTTTGCGCAGGTCATCCGACCCTCGAAAGCACTTCCGACATCATCAAGACGCTGGAACAGAAGGGCATAGACTTCATCGAAGTGGGCATCCCCTTTAGTGATCCGATGGCAGACGGCCCAGTTATTCAGGACGCATCCACAAAGGCTTTGCGAGCAGGAATGACCCTGAAGAAGCTCTTTTCGCAGTTAGAACCGCTCAGGAAGGAAGGTGTGAAGCTTCCTCTCATACTGATGGGCTACATGAATCCCATTTATCATATGGGCTACGAGCCTTTCTTCCGTCGTTGCAAAGAAGTTGGCGTTGATGGAGTTATCATCCCAGACCTGCCCTTCTCGGACTATATGAACGAGGTCAAACCGATTGCCGACAAGCACGATATCAGGGTTATCATGCTCATCACGCCTGAGACGAGCGACGAACGCATTCGTTTCATCGACGAGAACACCGATGGTTTCATCTATATGGTCAGTTCCGCAGCTACGACTGGAGCACAGAAAGAGTTCGACGAGGCCAAGCAGGCTTACTTCTCGAGAATCGACAAGATGAGCCTCAAACATCCCCGAATGATCGGTTTTGGCATTAGTAATCGCCAAACTCTCGAGAGTGCTCAAGCCAACGCAGCAGGAGCCATTATCGGAAGCAAGTTCGTCAGTCTGCTCGATAAGCATGGAACGTCTCAACTCGCCATTGAGAAACTCTTCAAAGCACTCGAGCTTGAGCAATAGGTTCTCCCTCAGAAACTTACAGGCGAGTCACAGTACTCCATTAGTCCATTCATGGAAGTACTGCAGTACCTACGTGTAGGTACTCGAGTATATCCACGCAAGGATTGGGGTACTGGCGTGGAGGTACTGGCAACTAAACACGCCTAGTTGGCCAATTAGGCGTGGCTAATTCGCAAACTAGGCATGGCTTATTGACCAACTAGCCACGGCTAGTTTTTTAATAGACAAAGACTCGGAATTTCTTGATACTGCCTGGGGCACCTTGCTCGGCTCGTGGAAGGTACTCTATACCATTGACAATCTGCTCTGAGCCAAGGTCGATGACGAGCAAATGAGGCAGGTCCGTCCCCTTGACAGTCTGCCAATAAGTGCTCTCCTGAAGGTCGAAGACTTTGTCTCCCAAATGGTTACCATTGTCTTCTTCTGAGCTTGCGTACTTTACCATCCACGGCTCGCGACTCAGGCGTTTACCCTCATCTCCAAGGACATAAAGCTCTGCAATGGCCGCGACATCATTCTCGGCCTGCGTGCTCAGCACCTCAATGGCAAGATAACGGCCTTTGCGTGACCAGGGATCGCAGAGGACCTTCTGCCATCCATTGCCCGCCTTGAACTCGCCCTTAATGGCTGGAGTCTTGCTATTCAAGTCGGGCTTGTCGCCAGGATTGTTGTGCTTGCCAGTCTTCTCCAGTTGAAGTTTGTTAAGTTCAGGTTCTGTCTGTCCCCAAACAACCTTTTCGCTTGGGCCGACAATATCGAGAACTATGACCTCGTTCTGCCCTTTCTTCAGCCAACATCCAGGCACATAAAGTGTCTGCTGCGGGCCTATCGACCAGATGCGACCCATTGCGTGGCCGTTCACCCAGACCTGTCCTTTGCCCCAAGTCTCGAAGTTGAGGAACGTATCGCCAACCTTCTTGAGCTCAAAATAACCCCGGTAGTAGCCGCGACCAAAAATAAGTTCGTCCGATTCACGGGCAAACCTGAAACCTCGACCTATTACTGCTCGATTCAGAGACTCGTGTGTAGTGGGCTCTTTACCTTTCTGCTTCTCGAATGCCTGCACAGCCACCTCGTAATCATCAGGTATGCGGATGCTCTCCCACTGAGTAGGTGTATAGGTAATCTCTGTGTTATCTACGCCACCAAGATGGGAGCCAATAGAGGTTGTTATGGTCGGCTTGCTCACCAAACCTTTGAAGTCCTTGATGGCACGCCCGAAGTTGATGCGTCCCATGCCTTCAACGAGAATCTGCAACTCCTGTCCCTGCTTGATGGGAGGCAAGGTGAGCGTCTTCTCATTCTTAACTCGGTCAATCCGTCCCATGTACTTGCCGTCGATGAAGACTTGGGCAAAATCGTGAGCGTCAATGGTAAGCGTTAATTGACTGGGGAACAGATTGCTGCCAGACTGCGGTATCTCTGGCAAGCGAGTGCAGTAGAGGACAGCGCCCCAACCCATATCAAGCTCCTCGAAAGTCTTGGGTCGGTTGCCATGAGCCTCTTCCTCGTGTTCCCACCATGTGTATCTATAGTCGATACCATTAAAGAGTGGAGCGAACTCGGTCAACTCGAACTTGGGGACAGAGATGATAGGATTGGGAGCCTTAGGAACGGCTGGCATCTTCTTGCCACCATTATACTTCTCCATCATCTTACGGAGTTCCCAGAACTTAGGCGTGGCAAGGCCCCATTCATTGATGGGGGCATCGTAGTCATAACTCGTCACATCAGGCGCAAAGCCAGGGCTGTTGGCTCCTGCCCAATGCCCAAAACTTGTGCCTCCATGCGTCATGTAGAGCGAAAAGCTGATGCCTTTCGAGAGCATCTCGTCCATTCCTTCCACCATATCCTTGGCTGGACGTGTCTCATGTTGCGCTCCCCATTTGTCAAACCAACCGCTCCAGAACTCGGAACACATCTTTGGAGCATCGGGACGAACCTCACCAAGACGGCGGAACTGCTCGTCGATGTTGGCTCCTGTACCGAAGTTCATCGTCCAAGTCAAGTCGTCGAGGCCGTTCTTCTCGAAGTTGCTGCTCCAGTCACACTGGAAGAGTTCAAGCTCCTTGCCGTAGATGTCGCGCAAACAATCCCTTATCTCCGAGACATAAGGTTTGTCTTCACCATAGCTTCCGTACTCGTTCTCGACCTGCATCATGATGATTGGGCCGCCGTTCTGGATGGTGAGAGGACGGAGTTGTTCTCCCACCTTCTCCTCGAATATCTTGACGCGTTCCATGAAGTAAGAGTCGCGTTCACGGAGTTTAATGTCCTTCTTCTTCAAGAGCCACCAAGGCAGACCGCCCATCTCCCACTCTGCACAAACGTAAGGACCTGGTCGTACGATGACATACATGCCGTTCTTCTGTGCTATGCGACAGAACTCGGCCACGTCGTTGTTGTCTGTGAAATTAAAATCTCCTTCCGTCTGTTCGTGTATGTTCCAGAAGATGTAAATGCATACGGAGTTCATGCCAAGCGCCTTACACATCTGTATGCGATGCTCCCAATACGGACGGGGAATGCGAGGATAATGCACTTCGGCTGCCTTCACAATAAAAGGCTGACCGTTAAGAAGAAATGTCTTGTTGCCAACAGTAAATGTGCCAGACTGTTGTGCCGCTTGCATCGAAGCAGAAGACAGCAACAAAGCAGCAAGGATAAGGACACGAAAGAGAGTTTTCATATTGCTTTAAGGTTATAATGATACAAAGGTTGTTATGCTTCGAGGAGGCAGTTTATTTGTGCCTTTACATGGAGCAAGTGGCTTCAAGGTCTCGCCCTCAGCGTCACTTGTTCGGTAGGGTTGCCACTTGTTCTTTTGCTTGCCGACAGAAAAGGCGAACTGCTTTTCCTCCTGACTATAATTGAGAGCCACAACGACCCAAGAGCCGTCCTTGTTTTGGAAAGCCGAAACCATCAGGCCATACGGGTCTTCTTCCTGACCGGAACTGATATTGTAGCGCGTCGCACCAGGTCGAACAAAGCGACTATAATTGCCTAAAGCCCAAAGGAGACGACTGTCTCGACCTCGATGTTCACGGTCATAGACACGAATGAGGCCGTCTTTATAGTCTGCTCCGCAAGCCCGCCACCAAGACCAACTCTTGGCATTCGCATAACAAATGTCGTGATGTATGACTCGAGCCACATAGAGAGCAGTCTTCATAGTGAAGTCGTATCGCTGACCGCCGCCAATCTCTTTGTCATTACTCATCACGCAAATCTCCGATTGCCAAAAGCCAACTCCATACTTCTTCAACTCTTCGCGGAGCTGAAGCCTTATTCTCTTCATGAACTTTACCGGCGTGTTCGTCCAATAACTGTGCCCCAGCATCAGTCGAGGCACCAAAGGCGTATTGCCGAGATATGTATTTGCACTGTCCTTTGACCAAAAGGAAGCGATACCATTTCCACGCTCCCACGAGGTATCATGAATGCCAAGCAAGCAACGAAGGTCGCTGGACTCATCGACAACAATCTGCGTCTGAAGTCCTCGCTCCGTGAAAGCCTGACTTGCAAGGCGAGCCACTCGGGCAATCTCCCTGTTGGTTGCAGGCGAACCTTCCTGCTTTGGTCCTTGCCAATTCCAACTGCCATCAGGCTCGTTGACAGGCGAAAGGTAATCGATGTGGATGCCATACTCTTTCTCCAAACCACTTACAGACTCTGCCATAAACTGAGCAAAGGCTTCATAACACTCAGGACGAAGGTTCAAAGTGCCGCCTCGACCAGTATTCGTAGCTAAGCCATTTGCAGTAAAATATACTGGTGGGGAGTTGAGAAAAGCAAGGAGAAAAGGAACGCCTCTCTCTTTGGCCAACTTGAGGAAACGAACCTGCCCTGCCTGCTTCGACCAGTCGTATGTCCCATCAGCCTTGAGAAAGCATTCCGTGCGCGTACCTCTATTTATATAAGAGGAGTCGCCCTGTTCGCTACTTCCTGCTCCCAGGTTGAAGCGCCACAAAGAAAGACCTATGCCCAAAGGCTGCCCCTTTTCGTCACATTCTGTGGAGAAGAGCCAATCAGCAATCTGCTTCTGTTCTTCCTCTGGCCAAAGACCTATGTTCTGCATCGACCATGCATCGGAAGCACCAAAGTGCTCGATGGTTTGCTCAGGCTGCTTTGTATCAATCACATAGCTTTGTCCAAAGGCAACTATGGCTGAAAAGAGTAGCAAAGAGAGAAGCAGAGATTTCATAGAAGCGAAGGCGTTATACGTCTGCAAATATACTGAAATTTCCCGAATAACCAGCAAGACCGATAAAAATAAAGGGGCAAGAGTTAAAAAGTAAGCGTTCTGAAATATATTCTCCGCCTTTCCAATCTTCAATTCGCACTCTTTCAAATTCCATTTTCAGCATTCTTGATTCTTGAAACGCAAGTTGCGTTTGTAAAATCACAAGCTGCGTTCCTTCAATCGCAGGTTGCGCTCCTTCAATCGCAAGTTGCGATTAAAAGATGTAACAATACAAAGATGAAAAGATGAAAGGGGGGAAAGGGATATGCGGAATGCGATTCCTGAGATTCCATTACGCCAAGAGATGTATCAACTCTCCTCGAACACATAGCCAAAGCCTTGTCGGCAAACTATGTTGCTGGCATATGGGCCGAGTTTCTTGCGGAGACGAGTGATGTGGACATCAATGGTGCGGTCAGTGACAACGACATCGGACCAGATCCTGTCCATGAGCAGCTGGCGCGAAAGCACTTGACCTCTATTGGAAAGAAGCAGTTGAAGCAGGTCGAACTCCGTGCGAGTAAGGCTGACGGTATTGCCGTCGACTGTAACAGACTTGCGTCCAAGGTTCACTTGCAGCCCTCGAAAAGAGAGGACGCGCTTGCCCAGACGGGCTTCCACGACGTTCATCACATAGTCGCCAAGCCTTTCGCACTCGGCGACAATGTCGCTGTAGATGGAGCCAAGAGCATAGGAATATTCGTGATTGTCCGCAGCTTCTCGGATGCTTTCAGTTTTGAGCTGGTCACGAAGGGCATTGAGCTCTCGCTCTATCTCGACAGAGGTCTCGATGGTGAGGCTGTCTCTTCGCCCGCTTACGACGACCATCATTTGCGTGAGAGCCTCGCCAGCCAACTGCATCATTTCGTGCAAATGAGTGTATTGCTGCTGTGTAAAGTCCTCGCGACTCTCTCTGCGATGCTGGATGAGACGAGCTATCTTGTAGCATGCATCGCCAATGGATTCCAGTTCACCTATTTCGCGAAGCATCTTGCGAATCTTTGCCTTCGTCTCGTCAGACAGGTGTTCGTTGCTGACTTCCTCAAGATAGTTGGCAATCTCAATCTCCATATTGTCCGCAATATTCTCGTACTTCTCGATGCGCTCGAACTGTCCCTCGAACTCTTTCTTGTCCTTTTCTTCTAGCAAGACACGTGCCATGCCGAACATTCGCTGCATTCTTTCCGCAAAGTGAACGACCTCCTTCTGTGCCTGAAGCACGGAGATTTCGGGCGTTGCCATTAGTCCCTTGTCGATGTACTGCAGGCGACTGATGTTCTTTTCCTGCTTCTTGTCCTTGATGACCCACTTCACGAAACGCTCTATCTGCGGAATGAAGCCGATGAGCAGCGAGGTGTTGACGACGTTGAAGCATGTATGGAAGGTGGCCAAAACGATGTTCAATCGAGCCGCATTCGCCATGAAAGCCTCATGACTCACAGCGGTCTTGTCCATCCCAGCATCGTAACCGGCAAGGGAACAAATGAAGTCCACGAAGGGATGAAAGACCAGTAGCATCCAGCAAACGCCAAAGACATTGAAGAACATATGGGCAAAGGCTGCTCGACGGGCTTGCGTAGAAGCCGTAAGAGCTGCAAGGTTCGATGTTACAGTCGTGCCGATGTTCTCACCCATCACCAGTGCTATACCTTGATGAATAGGCATCGCTCCTAAGGAACAAAGCACCATCGTGATGGCCATCACTGCTGCAGAAGACTGCACGCACATGGTCAGCACACCGCCAATCAGCAAGAAAAGCAAAGTGGTGACAATGCTGTTGGGGTCGAACGAACTGAAAAAGCCAAGCACAGCCTCGTTCTCACCGAGATTCATATTGATGCCTGTCTGCCGAAGAGTGCCAAGTCCGATGAAGAGGAAAGCGACACCGAAGAGGAAAGAGCCAAGTGTTTCGTGCTTCTTCTTATATATGAGGAACATCGCAATGACAAATACAGGCCACACGAAATCGGTAATATTGAAGGTCGCTACCGTCATTATCCAAGCCGTAAGCGTAGTTCCGATGTTCGCACCCATAATGATGCTGATGGCTTGAGCCAGAGTAAGCAGCGAAGCATTGACGAACGAAACGGTCATTACAGTCGTTGCGGTGGAGCTTTGCACTGCCGCCGTCACTCCCATACCCGTCAGCATTCCTGTGAAGCGGTTGGTCGTCATACGAGCCAAGACGTGCCTCAACTTCGGTCCCGCCATCTTCTGCAAGGCGTCGCTCATTGTCTTCATGCCGAAGATGAGAAGTGCCAACGAACCAAGCACTGTGAATACAATTGCGATAGTCATGTTTGTTGTGTTTATGTTTTCGTGCACAAAGTTACGAAGAAAACCTTACCAACTCACAAAAGAACAGTTACGATTCCGTTACATTTCATTTATCAGCAGCAAAGACGCCTGCTTTATCTCTTAAAGGCCAAGTATGATGCCTGCAAAGCCGCAATGCAGAATGATGAGGATTGGCCCGAGACGATAGACTTTCTGCCCAATAAAAGCGAAGAGGAAAAGGAAGATACTGAGGCAGAAACGCCAAGGATTCTCGCTCATCGAACTGAAGTTCTCGCTATTCATCAAGAGCAAAGTGGCTGCGAGCAACAAGCCTACCACCGCAGGACGCAAACCGCTGAAGACATTCTCGACTGAAGGATGATTCCTATACTTCATGAGGAACTTACTGATGAGCAACATCAGGATGAAACTCGGAAGCACGACTGCGAAGGTGGCAAGGAAGCTTCCCAAGATGCCCCAAGCAGGCGAGTATCCCGCATTAACCAGAGCCGTGTAGCCGACATAAGTGGCACTATTGATGCCAATGGGTCCCGGAGTGCTTTGGCTGACAGCCACAATGTCCGTGAACTGCCCCATTGTCATCCAATGATAATGTCCCACGACCTCTCCTTGAATCATGGAAAGCATCGCATAACCTCCGCCAAAACCGAAAAGTCCAATCAGGAAGAAGGTCCAAAAGAGCTGAAGAAGGAGGGTTATCATTGTTGGTTATTGGTTAATGGTGAATGGTGAATGGTTACTGGAAGTCTTCTTTGAGGTACTTTCCATAGACATATCCCGAGACTCCTGCCGCGAGAACTACGAAGATAGGACTGACGCCAAGAATCCAGATGAGGAAGGCTGCGACCAGAGGAATCCAGATGTTGTAACGGTTTATCTTAGCACTCTTTGCCATCCTGAAGACCGGAATCGCGATGAGCGCCACGACTGCAGGACGGATGCCTCTGAAGAAGTGCTCCACCCAAACGTTTTCCCTGAACTGCTGGAACACGAGTGCGATGGCCAGGATGCACAGGAAGGAGGGCAGGCAAGTGCCGATAGCACTGGCAATAGCGCCTTTGTTGCCGAGTCTCTTATTGCCGATGAAGATGCTGATGTTCACGGCAAAGATGCCCGGACAGGATTGAGCGACGGCAATCAGGTCGAGCAGTTCTTCGTGCCCAACCCAATGCTTCTCGTCAACCACCTTCTGTTCGATGAGCGGAATCATTGCATATCCGCCCCCGATAGTAAAGAAGCCTATCTGAAAGAAAGTCTTGAAAAGCTCAAACATGTTTCTTTATCCATTCCCTTGCATTGACGAAAGCCTCTATCCAAGGCGTGATTTGATCCTCCTGTTTGCGTTCTGCGGGATAGTAGCCACACTGCCAGGGGAAGAAGGCACGCTCGAGGTGAGGCATCATAGCCAAGTGTCTTCCGTCTGCCGAACAGATGCCTGCGGCCGAGAAGTCGCTGCCGTTCGGACAAGCAGGATAGCCGTTATGGCTGTACTTGAGCACGATATTGTAGTCTTCTTCCTTGCCAGGCAGACTGAATTTACCTTCTCCATGAGCAACCCAAATGCCGAGTTTGCTGCCACTAAGCGTGCTCATCAGGACACTCTTATTTGGTTGAACAGTCAATCCGACGAAGTTCGACTCGAACTTATGGCTGTCGTTATGGAGCATCTTTGCTTTCGACTTACCGACCAACCCCAGTTCTACCATCAATTGGCAGCCGTTGCAGACACCAAGAGAGAGTGTGTCTTCGCGAGCATAGAAGCGGTCGAGCGCCTCTTTTGCCTTGGGATTGTAGAGGAAGGCACCAGCCCAACCCTTTGCCGAGCCGAGCACATCACTATTGGAGAAGCCGCCACAGAAGACGATGAAGTTGATATCGTCGAGCGTTTCGCGACCTGAAATGAGGTCGGTCATCATGACATCCTT
>JAFYYO010000229.1 GCA_017557475.1 Bacteroidaceae bacterium | reverse complement strand
GTGTACTTCACCATCGTCTCCCAATCTTCCTTGCTGACCAATCCTTGCTTGACGATTTCCTCAGCGGAAATGTTCTCGTCGTGTCCTTCCTCAGCCTTTGTGGTCGGAGTTATAATGGGTTCCGGGAACTTTTGATTCTCCTTCATGCCTTCTGGAAGCTTTACTCCGCAGAGTTCACGGCAGCCTGCTTTGTACTCGCGCCAAGCTGAGCCAGTCAGGTAGCCACGAATAATCATCTCCACACGGAAGCCTTCTGCCTTCAGACCTACAGTCACCATCGGATCAGGAGTTGCGAGTTTCCAGTTGGGAACGATGTCAGCAGTTGCATCGAGGAACGAAGCGGCAATCTGGTTGAGCACCTGTCCCTTGTAGGGAATCCCTTTAGGCAGGATGACGTCGAATGCCGAGATGCGGTCCGTAGCCACCATAACCATGAGGTCATCATTTATATTATAGACGTCACGAACTTTTCCGTGATACACACTCACCTGTCCAGGCAGGTTGAAGTCAGTTCTTGTTAATGCAGCCATACACTTGCAGCCCCCCTCTTATCCCCCCAAGGGGGGAGGACCTGATGTGGAGGCTTGGGTCCTTTGGTTTATAGATATTTATGTATTCTCTTGTTGGGTCTCCTCCCCCTTGGGGGAGGTCGGAAGGGCGCCGCTTTTTTCGTAAGCTTCCACGATTCGTGTCACAAGTTTGTGTCGCACGATATCTTTCTTGGTGAGTTCTATGAAACCGATGCCTTTGATGTCCTTCAGGAGATGGAGCGCCTCGATAAGACCAGAGCGAACACTATGCGGAAGGTCGATCTGGGTTGTGTCTCCCGTCACAATCATCTTGGTGTTCATGCCCATTCGAGTCAAGAACATCTTCAGCTGAGCACTTGTCGTGTTCTGAGCTTCATCAAGGATGACGACGGCGTCGCTCAAGGTTCGGCCTCGCATGAAAGCAAGTGGAGCAATCTGAATCGTGTTCTGCTCCATCATTTCACGCAGTTTCTGAGTCGGAATCATGTCCTCCAGCGCATCATAAAGCGGCTGAAGATAGGGATCTATCTTCTCCTTCATGTCACCTGGAAGGAAGCCGAGTTTCTCTCCAGCCTCTACTGCGGGACGCGAAAGAACGATTCTGCGGATCTCTTTATTCTTGAGTGCTCGAACGGCGAGGGCAATGCTTGTGTACGTCTTTCCTGAGCCTGCAGGTCCGACAGCAAAGACGAGATCGTTCTCCTGATAGGCTTTGACGAGTGCTTGCTGATTAGTTGTGCGAGCACAAATCGGCCTTCCAGTCACGCTATAAACAATCACGCCTTCCACTCCTTCTCGTTCAGAGCGTTCGCCTCGAGTGATGTGGAGGAGTTCTTCCTCAGTCAAACTATTATATTTAAGGATGTGCTTCTGCAATTTATGCACGATTTCCTCGAAGGCACACATCTCCAACTCGTCGCCCATCACATGAATTACGTTGCCTCGAGCCACGATGCGGAGCTTCGGATAAAGTGCCTTCAGCATCTGCATGTTAGCGTTGTTCACACCATAAAGCAGCAGGGGAT
>JAFYYO010000228.1 GCA_017557475.1 Bacteroidaceae bacterium | reverse complement strand
GGTGGAGAACAGTTGGGGTTCCGACAGCGGCATGAACGGCTACATCATGATGACCGACGAATGGTTCCGCGAGTATATGTTCCGTATTGTGGCAAACCGTCGCTACTGTCCCGAATCCGTTCTCGACCTGCTGAAGCAGAAACCAACCCGTCTGCCGGCATGGGACCCAATGTTTAGCGAGGAGGATTGATATGGAAACAACCAGACAGAATAAGATAGCTCGTCTCATTCAGAAGGAGCTGAGCGACATCTTTCAGAAGCAGACAAGTGCTATGAGAGGCGTTCTTGTGAGCGTCAGTACTTGTCGCATCAGCCCCGACCTGAGCGTGTGTCGCGTCTATCTCAGCGTCTTCCCAAGCGAGAAGGCACAGGAGATAGTGCAAAACATCAACACCAATCAGAAGCAAGTTCGCTTCGAGCTTGGCACAAGAGTCGGCAAGCAACTCCGCATCATTCCTGAACTCAAGTTCTTCATCGACGATTCGTTGGATTACGTTGAACACATCGACGAGCTCCTGAAACAGTGAACTATGAATTGTTCATAGCACGAAGATATCTTTTCGCCAAGAAGAGTCATCATGCCATTAACATTATTAGTGGCATTTCGGTGCTTGGTGTGGCGGTTGCTACGATGGCGATGGTGGTCACTTTGAGCGTGTTCAATGGCTTCCAAGACCTCGTAGCTGACCTTTTTACAGCCTTCGACCCTGAGCTGCTGGTTACGCCTAAAGACGGACAAACCATCAGCGCGAAAGATGCTGCTCTGCTGCAACTCAAGAAGAACGATGCGGTGGAAGTCTTTACGCCTGTGCTCGAGGGGCAGGCTCTCGTTGTGGAAGGCGGCAAGCAACAAGTGGTGACCATCAAAGGCGTGGCTGACAATGTGACTGAGCAAGGTCACATCGAGGACATCCTTTACGGCGATGGTCATTTCTGCCTGCATGCCGATGTGCTCGAGTATGGCATTCTCGGCATCCAACTTGCCCAGAACCTCGGACTTCCGGCCTTCTTCGAGAACCCTCTACAGGTGTACGCTCCAAAGCCAGGTGAGAGGGTGAACATCGGTAATCCGCTCTCTTCGTTCAATCACGACGAACTGCAGAGTCCAGGCGTTGTCTTTATGGTTCGGCAGGCAAAGTATGATGCACACTATATCCTCACGAGTCTCGGCTTTGCACAACGCCTTTTTGAAAGAGAAGGAAAGGTGTCTTCAGTAGAACTGAAGCTTAAGAACGGAGGCGATTCCAATGTGAAGAAAGTCAAGCAACAACTGCAGGCTCAGCTTGGCGAACGCTTTGTGGTGAAGGATCGTTACGAGCAACAGAACGATGTCTTCCGTGTGATGCGAATCGAGAAGCTGATTTCCTATCTCTTCCTCTCCTTCATCCTTTTGGTGGCTTGCTTCAATATCATCGGCTCTCTCTCGATGTTGATGATTGACAAGAGGCAGGATATCCAGACGCTACGAAGTCTTGGAGCGACCGACTCGCAGATTTGTACCATCTTCCGACTCGAGGGTCACATCATCAGCCTGGCAGGAGCTTTGCTGGGTTTGGTGCTTGGCGGCGTCCTTTGTTGGGTGCAGCAGAAATACGGCATAGTCACGATGGGAGGCAGCGAAGGCAGTTTCATCATCGAGACTTACCCTGTTAGCGTCTATTGGACGGACATCGTGCTTGTCCTCGTGACAGTCCTCGCAGTCGGATGGCTCGCGATATGGTACCCAGTGAAATATCTTGCGAACAAGATATTGATTAGGGATTAGGGATTAGAGAATAGAGCATAATACCCCAACACACTCGGATCCCCAATCAACAAAGCCCTAATCCCTAATCTCTAATCCCTAATCCTATGTCCACCATCTATCCATATGCCCGCCCACTTTATGTGATGGCCAAGCCAGCAGGACCGCTCTGCAATCTGCGTTGCAAGTATTGCTATTACTTGGAGAAGCAGCATCTGTCAGAGCGGCAACAGGGTGGGATGTCCGACAAACTGCTTGAGCTTTACATTCGCGACTACATCCAATTGCAGCAGACGCCAGATGTGCTCTTCACTTGGCACGGAGGCGAGCCGATGATTAAGCCGCTGAGTTTCTACAAGCAGGCCGTCAAGTTGCAGCATTATTATGGTCGAGGCAAGCGAATCAGCAATAGTATCCAGACGAACGGACTCTTCCTGACGCCCGAGTGGTGCCAGTTCCTGCATGATGAAGGCTGGCTTGTCGGCATCAGTATCGACGGCACGAAGGAGCAGCATGATGCCTATCGCCTCGATGCTCACGGCGAGGGGACTTGGGAGCGAGTCGTTGAAAGCATCAAGATGCTGAATGATTATGGCGTGGAATGGAATGCGATGGCGACGGCGAACCATTATAACTGCCAAGACCCAATTGCCTTCTACCACTTCTTTCGCGATGAGCTGAAGTGCAAATACCTGCAGATAAGTCCTGTCGTGGAACGCCTCAAAGAGCATAGCGACGGTCGTCATCTGGCTCAAGTCTTCGATGAGGACTGCCCCATCGCACCCTTCAGCATTCGTCCTGAAGAGTGGGGACACTTCATGTGTGCAATCTTCGACGAATGGGTTCGGCATGATGTGGGCGAAATGTTCGTGCAGCTCTTCGACGCGACCTTAGCCGGATGGTTGGGCGAGGCACCTGGCGTCTGCGTTTATGCCGAGGAATGCGGGCATGCGGCGGTCATGGAGCATAACGGAGATGTGTATTCCTGCGACCATTTCGTCTTCCCTCAGTACAAGTTGGGAAACATTCGGACACATGGCCTTCCACAGATGCTTTACGGAACGAAGCAGAATCGTTTCAGTCGGAT
>JAFYYO010000227.1 GCA_017557475.1 Bacteroidaceae bacterium | reverse complement strand
TGCTTTGTCGTAGAATTGTGCGTTGGGAATCATGCCTCGCTTCTCTCCTGGGAGGTCGATGCCGAGTTTGTAGCCAAAGCCCATGCTGACCATATAATCCTTCCAGGTGGTCATCGCCTCTTGAACCGTCTTATACTTCGTTCTGTTGCCGAACATATGATAAAGTCCCCAACAAAAGTAGCCGTTACAAGAGGTCGCGATTGCAGGAACGAGTGGCAAAGGAGAACCGTGCCCGTGACAACCGACCCTGAGTCCTCTGAAATGAAAACCTCGGCTGCAAGGGTAAGCGGTTTGTGGTGTGATGATGCCTTCCTGAAGGAACGTGAGTGCTTGGCTCGTTTTGAAAGTTGAGCCAGGCGGATATTGTCCCATGATGGCGCGATTGAGGAGCGGCTTGTGTGGGTCTTGAGCCAGCAACAACTGATTCTTTCCTCGCTGACGACCAATCATGATGCGAGGGTCGTAAGTGGGGCTGGACACCATGCAAAGCACTTCTCCTGTGCTGGGCTCGATAGCAACGATGCTGCCGAGCTTGCCTTTCATCAGGCGTTCTCCAAGTGCTTGCAGCTCGAGGTCGATGCTCATCGTGAGGTTGCGACCAGGAATAGGAGCTTCGTCGAACTTGCCGTTCTGATAACGTCCCTTGATGCGTCCGCGAGCATCTCTCAGCAGAATCTCCATTCCTTTCTCGCCTCGCAAGGCCTCTTCGTAGGAACGCTCTACACCAAGCTTGCCGATGTAGTCGCCACTACGATAGTATGGATCGGCCTCAATGTCAGCAGGACTCACCTCTGCAACATCACCAAGAAGGTGTGCGGCATAAGGATAGCTGTACTGACGGATGCTGCGCTTCTGTATGTAAAAGCCAGGAAAGCGGAAAAGTTTCTCTTGGAAGCGGCTGAACTCCTCTGTCGAGAGCTGACTCATGAAGACTTGCTGCGTATAGGAACTGTAGCCAGGATTGCGATTCCTGTCCTTTATCTCAGCCATTCGCCGTTCGTACCAATCGCGAGTAATGCCCAGACTTTCACAAAGGTCGAGTGTATCGACGCCTTGCTGCTCGTACATAATGACCATCACATCGTAGGCGGGCTGATTGTAAACGAGCAGTTTGCCGTTTCTGTCGGAGATTGCACCTCTGGCAGGATACTGAATGCGCTTGAGGAAAGCGTTTGAGTCGGCACTCTTCTTGAAGTCCTCGCTCAGCAGTTGCAGGGTGAAGAGGCGTAGCAGATAGACGAGAATGATGACAAATGCAGCGCCACCAATCACGTATTTACGCTTTTCAAGCTCATAATTTCCGTCCATAGCCACTTACTTTTTAGGGTTACGGACGTGCTCTACCAATAAAATCAGCAGCAGGGAAGCAGCATAACTCACTCCCATACTGATGGCAATATCAACGAGATGGAAGTAGGAGAAGCCTTCGAGGGCGAAGTAAACGAGGTGATGCAGGAGCAGCAATAGCGCGATGAACTGGAAGTATTTCCATCGTCCCAAAGCGGAGAAAGAGGGATGAAGCTCTTCTTCTGAATCGCGAGGAGCCATCAGTTCCAGCAAAGGAGGCTGGATGAAAGCGATAAAGGTCAAAGCAGCAGAACTGATGCCAGAGGTTCCTGCGAAGATATCAGCCACGAAACCTACGCCGAAGCCCCATAGTAAGGCCTCTGAGCGAGATGTTCCCAAAGGCAGCGTGATGATGATGAGCGGACACAACAATGGCGCTCCATAGCCCCAAGGATGGACTTGGTCGAGGATGAGCACCTGTACTGCCAGCAGTATGAGCGCCCATGCTAAGCGTTTGAGGATGCGGGTTATCATTGTGCCTTGAGTGAGTCGAGTTCTTCTTTGATGAGGTTGTTGATGACGTTAACGTGCCTGAGGTTTGCAATGTCTGTGCTTAGGAGAATCTCGAGTTCGTAAGCAAGTCCGTCGCTACTGTTTTTTATCTTATCCACTTTGCCGAGGAAGATGCCTGCAGGGAAGACGTTGCTGAAGCCGCTTGTCTCCACGACATCGCCTTTCTTGATGTGTGCGTGTCGAGGGACATCGTCCATATATGCTCGCAGGGGACTGCCGCCTTTCCATTTCAGGTAGCCGAAGTATTCAGTTCCTCTCAGTCGGCAACTGATGCTGCTGTGGCTGTTGAGGATGGACATCACGAGCGCATGATGAGGAGTAACGCCGCTGACGATACCTACAACGCCTGTGCCGCTCAATACGCCCATCTCTGGAGCAACGCCATCCTCGCTTCCAACGTCAAGAACAATCATGTTGTCACGCTTCCTGACGCTGTTGTCGATGATGCGAGCCTCTATCATTTGACAATCTGACAATTTGACGATTTGACGATTTAACGAGGTGTCCGATTGTGAAATTGTCCGATTGTCTAATTGTGAAATGATTTCGTGTCTCAGCGCATCGAGTTGTTGCTGCAGGATGATGTTCCTGCGGACGAGTTCTGCATTCTCGGCAGGCATTCGCAGGTACGAGAGCGCCTTTGCTTCCCATTCGTGAACCTGAGCGGCAACGGTGTTGGCTTGTGTGAACCAGATGCTGCCCTGATAATGGTTGTACTGGAAAAGCAGGAATCCACTGAACGCTTCCAGAAGTAGGAAAAGCGCCCAGTGGACGTAAGCTGTTATGCGCTCGAAAAAATCGTGCACGATTACATTAAGAACGCGAAGTTGTTGATGTTCTTCAGTGCGACGCCTGTGCCCTTTGCGACGCTGTGCAATGGGTCTTCGGCAACCTTGAACTCGATGTTGATTTTATCTGTGAGACGCTTTGCGAGACCTCTCAGCAGAGCGCCGCCACCTGTCAGCCAGATGCCGTTCTTCACGATGTCGGCATAAAGTTCTGGTGGTGTTTCTTCGAGGGCGCTGAGAACGGCTGTCTCAATCTTTGCGATGGTCTTTTCGAGGCAGTGTGCAATCTCCTGATAGCAGACGGGAACCTCCATTGGGAGTGCTGTGATGCGGTTCGGCCCATGCACTACGTAATCCTCAGGTGCGTCTTCTCCAAGGTCGGTCAGAGCTGCGCCAACGTGAATTTTGATGCGTTCTGCCATACGTTCGCTGACCTTGACGTTGTGCTGACGGCTCATGTATTCTTGAATGTCGGCAGTCAGTTCGTCACCAGCAATGCGGAGGCTCTTGTCGGCTACGATGCCACCAAGGGAAATGACGGCAATCTCTGTGCTGCCACCGCCTATATCGACAATCATGTTGCCTTCTGGAGCAAGCACGTCGAGTCCGATGCCGATATCTGCTGCCATAGGTTCGAAGATGAGGTAAACCTCGCGTCCACCAGCATGCTCTGCACTATCGCGAACGGCACGAAGCTCGACTTCCGTACTGCCGCTGGGCACGCCAATCACCATCTTCAGCGAGGGCGAGAAGAGACGATTGCCAGAATGCACCATCTTGATGAGGCCGCGCATCATCTGCTCGCAAGCGTTGAAGTCGGCAATCACACCGTCGCGAAGAGGACGGATAGTGCGGATTTCCGGGTTGGTCTTTTCGTACATCATCTTAGCCTTGTCGCCGACGGCAATCATGCGTTCTGTGCGGCGGTCGAGGGCTACTACGCTGGGCTCGTCAACAACAATCTTACCATCGCAAATGATGATGGTGTTGGCCGTTCCGAGGTCCATCGCTATTTCTTTGTTAAGGGAAAACCAGTTCACAATTTGACAATTTTACAATTTGACAATTTTACAATTTGACGATTTACTATTTACGATTTTATTTGTTGGCTGCAAACCACTCGTGGATGGCTGTATCGTAGTGGCTGCTGACGCCGAAGGCTTGGGTGGCGAACCACTTGCGGTCGGCCAATTCGCTCTGCGCTCCTTGCTTGTTCAGGAGGTCGAGCAGGGGCTTGTACTCAGCCTTTGAGGGCACGATGATGACGTCGCGGAAGTTCTTTGCCGCAGCACGGATGAGGCTGATGCCGCCAATGTCAATCTTCTCGATGATGTCGGCCTCGCTTGCACCTGAAGCCACAGTTGCCTCGAAGGGGTAGAGGTCAACGATGACGAGGTCGATAGCGGGGATTTCGTACTGCTGCATTTGCTGCTGGTCGCCTTCATTTTCTCTGCGACCAAGTATGCCGCCGAACACTTTCGGGTGCAAAGTCTTCACTCTGCCGCCCAAAATGCTGGGATAAGTGGTCACATCCTCAACTTTCCTGCATGGAATGCCCAGACTTTCAATGAAAGCCTGCGTGCCGCCTGTGGAAAGCAGTTCCACGCCCTCCTGATGGAGCTTGCGCAGTATCTCTTCCAGCCCGTCTTTATGGAAAACGGACACCAATGCGCGCTTTATTACTCTTGTTTCCATTTTAGTACCTTTTAATTTCGTGCTTGCAAAGGTACAACATTTCTGCGAAATGAGCCTAATGTTTTGTGTACTTTTTTTGAATTATTTTTTTTGCCTTGTTTCAGACAAAAGATTTCAGAGTTTCCACGGCTTGCGATAATCGGGCGTGATGAAGCGGTCTGCTGCCTTGTTGTGGAAGGTGTGCTTCGTGTCGTCGTAGGTTAGCACTTCGTGCGTTCGGGCTGCGATGTTGCCAATGTGTGCATATTTTGCACAGAAACTGCCGTTCGTGATGGGGCAGGCTGTCTGCATTTCGCGATGCTTTACACATTCCATGAAGTTGTTTGTATGGTCAAGATGGTCGTTATTCGACGGCTTCACAAGTTTTGCCTCAATTTTGTCGCCTTGCGGAATCACTTCCCAGCTCTCGCGATTGGCGATGAGCGTGCCGTTAGTGCCCTTAAACTCCAGTCCGTAGTTGCGACCATAGGGGCCTGATTCGATGGCGAGGTTAGACCATTGAATGAGATATTCAGGGAACTGATAGGTGACGCTTAGCGTGTCGAATGTCTCTGAAAAGTTGTTGGGATAAGCATGATTACCTCCAGCTGCGATGACGCGTTGAGGCATTCCCTTGACGTCCATTCCCCACAAAGCCATATCGAGCAGATGAACGCCCCAATCTGTCAGCAAGCCGCCTCCATAGTCCCAGAACATACGCCAGGATCCGTGAAAGCGCGAAGCGTTGAACGTTCGTTTGGGAGCGGGGCCGAGCCACATGTCGAAGTCAACGCCGTCGGGAACAGGACCATCCTTTGCGGGGTTCAACAAAGCGGCATAAGCGAAGTTTGCCCATACGTTGACGCGGCCGATATGCCCCAACTCGCCACTATCGATGTATGCCTTCATGCTGTGCCAAATCGCAGCACTTCTTTGTTGCTGTCCCACCTGAACGACGCGTCCGTAACGCTGTGCTGCAGCCACCATCGCATCGCATTCCCCGATACTGTTGGCGAGGGGTTTCTCTACATACACATCCTTTCCAGCCGAGCAAGCGTCGGTCGTTATCTTGCAATGCCAATGATCGGGTGTACCAATGACGATGATATCCACGTCGTCACGCTCCAAAATCCTGCGGTAATCTCCATAACAAGCAGGGCGTTTGCCCCAATTCTTCTCGGCTTCTGCTGCACGATTCGACAGGATTTTGCTGTCTATGTCGCAAAGCGCGACGCAACTGGTGCCAGGGTGACGCATGATATCCGAAAGGTCGTACCATCCCATGGAACGGCAGCCGACCAAAGCCACATTAAGGCGGTCGCTTGCTGCAACGTTTTTAGGCGCTCCAGCATAGAGCGTTCTCGGAATGATAATCCCAGCAGCCAAAGCTGTTGCCGATTGGCGGAGAAAATCTCTTCTTGTAGTCATAATTATAAAGGTCTAATCCAAATGTTCCTGAAACTGATAGGCTGACTTGGGTCGCCATGCGATTGCAGACGGATGGGGCCGTCGCCATGTTTGGCTGTGCGTGGGAAGCCGATATACTCCGTAGTGCCCTGTATTTCAGTGTGGTTTTGCAGGACGATGCCGTTCTGGATGACGGTCACGAATGGCTTGTAGAGGTAGGTACCGTCTTCCTTGAAGATGGGAGCCGTATAGATGATGTCATAGACGTTCCACTCCCCTGGAGCGCGCATTGCATTTACTAGCGGTGGCGTTTGCTTGTAGATGCTTCCCGTCATGCCGTTCACGTAGGTTTCGTTGCCGAAACAGTCCAGAATCTGCACCTCGTACATATCCTGCAGGAACACGCCGCTGTTGCCCCTTGCCTGGCTCTCTCCCGTGATGCCTTTGGGGACGCACCATTCCAGATGGAGTTGGAAACTGCCGAACTTCTGGCGTGTCACGATGTCGCCTTTCGACTTGTCGACGGTCATCACGCCGTTTTTGACGGTCCATTCCGCAGCCGAGCCGTTGGGGTTCATCCATGCTGAGAGGTCTTTCCCGTCGAAAAGCTCGATGGCATCGCTCGGAGCGGTATTCAGTTTGATGTCGCCAGGCGTCACCACTTGGGGTTGAGGGGTCCAATACTCAGACATTCCTGGACGCATAGGTTCTGGTTTCGGATAGTCTTTCTTCTCTTGTGCCTGTGCCAAAAGGCATGTAGCAACAGCGAACGCTGCCAATGTGAGTTGTTTCTTCATAATAATTGATTGTTTTGAGTTGTTGTTTTCGCTTGCAAATATACAAAAAAATAGTGAAAAAAGAAATGCGAAGCATGAAAATTTTGGCTGTTTATAAAGCAAAATTTCATATGGTGCAGACTGAGAAAGTGCAAAAATCGCCCATTTCATCGAGAATTTTGGGGTCAATGGGGTGGAAAAGACAAAGAGTCAACCACCTCAGCGGAAGCCGTCAACTTACCTCAGGCGAACGGGTCAACCTTTTTCGTACGGATAGCCAAATGTTAAAAAACAAGGCCTAAAAGGAGTCAACCTTTTTCAGGAAAAAAGACAATGGATACAGAAATACAGAATACAGTTTCTATGTGGGCGATACACTACTTGCTGCTGATAGAATTGGTAAAATAAAGTTTATTATATATATAATAAAAATTTCGTGTCCAAGGATTTTTATCTGTAATATGTGCTCATAAGAAAACTGTATTCTGTATTCTGTATCCATTTCTATGAGCACATTTTGACCTCAATTCCCCAGCGTGCTTTTTTGCGTGTTTATTTTAAAGATTTATTTGTGCGCGCGCGCGAAAAGCCGTACCTTTGCAATGTGATTCGAAAACACAATGCCGGACGCGGCATACAACATATACATAAGGACACGCAGCGGCGCATCCTTATCCCAAAAGATTCTTTGACTTAATGATTAAACACAGGCAGCTGCGATGCCCAACGCAGCACGTTAAGTTGCCCAACGCAGCACGCTATGTTCGCGAACGACACTAGCGAAGTTAGAGCCAACCCTCCTTGCGGTACCAAAGGATACTGGCTTCTACTCCCTGCTCGAGGCTCCACTGGGGCGCATAGCCGAAGTCGTCGATGGCTGGCTGGATGTCGCACTGCCAATTGCGTTGCGAGAGGATGTTGAACTTGTCGTCGTTCAGGGCGTTCATCTTGCCTGTCAAGTGGCTGATTCTTCCGCTCACCCAGCAGATGGCTCTTAGCAGACAGAGAGGCAGCTTCAGGTGCAGCACCCACGGATTGCCCAGATTCTGCTGAACGAGGTCACTGTAGCTACGGCTATTATAGACCTCTCCATCGCTCAGGAAGTAGGCTTTTCCCTCAGCCTTTGCTGCTTCCATACTCTTGAAAACAGCCTGTACGACATCGAGGACATAGACGAAGGTAATCTCCTGAGGCGTAAGGCCTGCGGCAATGTCGATGTGCTGCTTAATGCTCTGAGCCATAAGGAAATAGTCTCGCTCACGAGGTCCATAGACGCCTGTCGGACGCAGGATGGTGTAAGGGAAGTCCTTCTGCTCTTGCAGATAACGTTCGGCAGCCAGTTTGCTCTCTCCGTAGGCCGTATTGGGCTTGGGTTCGTCTGTGAGCAGGATGGGGGAGTAAATCCAGGGATTGTCGGCTGTAGGCTTCCTGACGGGCTCTTCGCGAATGGCTCCAAAGATGCTTAGGCTGCTCAGGAACACAAATCGCTGGGGCACCATCTCCGTCTCTCGAAGGGCATCGATGAGGTTCTTGGTCCCCTCAGTATTGGTGCGGAAGAAGTCTTCTCGATGCAGACATTTGGTGGCACCAGCAGCATGAACCACGAAGTCCCACTTGCTGCCCATCTCCTTCTTATAGTCTTCAAGTTGAGAATGCAGTTTGCTGGGGTTCTGCATGTCGAGCTGAGCGAAGTGAATCCGCTTGTCCTGCAGGTACTTGCGGCTGCTCGTGCCTCTAACTCCAGCCCAGACTTCGAAGCCCTGCTTCAAGGCCTCCTCTACGATAAAACTGCCGATGAAACCGCTGGAACCAGTGATGAGAATGTTCATTGCTCTGTTCTTTTTCTGCAAAGGTACAAAGAAATTAAGAATTAAGAGTTAAGAATTAAGAATTATTTTGTATCTTTGCATCGGATTTATATAATAAGGTAGTATGATAGACCTGAACAAAATTGCCATCATCACGAAGGAGCATGATGTGACCTACAGCGAGTTGTTGCAACGAGTGACGCAGTTTGCGAGAAAGACGCCGAAGGGCAAGGAGACGAAGACCGTCATCTTCTGCGAGAACCGCGAAGGCTGGGCGTATGCTTTCTTCTCTATCTGGCTGAACGAAGGCGTTGTGGTTCCCATCGATGCTTCAAGTACGGTAAGCGATGTGGCCTACATCCTCAGCGACTGCAAGCCTGATGCAGCTTGGGTTTCGAAGGAGAGGGAAGCCGTTCTCGAAGAGGCAATAAAGGAAGCAGGTGTGGAGATGAACGTCTTCATCATCGAGGATTATGAGCGATTGTCTGTTGAGGACGAACCCGTTTCTTCAATCCTTCCTTGGACAGCCCTCAGTGAACCTGACAACGACGATACGGCGCTCCTTATCTATACCTCAGGTACGACTGGCTCTCCAAAGGGCGTGATGCTCAGTTATGCGGCTCTGAAGGCCAATGTTCACAGCGTTTCCTACGATGTTCCTATCTATACGGACAAGCGTCGAGTGCTCGTTCTCTTGCCGCTTCATCACGTCTTGCCGCTGATGGGCTCGCTTATCGCTCCGCTTTACATGGGCGGCGGCATCGCCATTTGCCCGTCGCTTTCAGGTCCAGACATCATGGATACGCTTCAACGAGGGCAGGTCGGCATCATGATTGGTGTTCCTCGTCTTTGGCAGACGCTCTATGTGGGCATCAAGAAGAAGATTGACGAATCGGCAGTTGCAAGGATGCTCTTCTCGCTTTGCCGTGTGGCGAAGAGTCGCACACTCAGCCGTATTGTCTTCAGTTCCGTGAGGAAGAAGATGGGAGGACGCCTCGATTACTGCGTCAGTGGCGGCGCTGCTTTGGACAGAGAGATAGGCGAGGGCTTGAAGACGCTTGGTCTTGATGTCCTCGAGGGCTATGGTATGACTGAAACTGCTCCGATTATCGCTTTCACACGACCTGGCGACATCATTCCAGGATGCTCTGGTTTGCCTCTTCCTGGTGTCGAGTGCAAGCTGGTGAACGGCGAGCTTTGCGTGAAAGGACCTAACCTGATGAAGGGCTATTACAATCGTCCTGAGGAGACGGCACAGGTCATCGATAGCGAAGGCTGGTTACATACTGGCGACCTCGCTACAATCGATTCTGTCGGACGTATCACACTTACTGGTCGCACGAAGGAAATCATCGTCCTCAGCAACGGCAAGAATGTTCAGCCGAGCGAGATTGAATATAAGCTCGAGAAGTACGACCAGCTCGTCAAGGAAGCGGCAGTCGTGCAGGATGGAGACAAACTTCGAGCCATCATCGTACCTCAACCTGCTTGGGCTTCAACGCTGACTGACAACGAGGTTGCAGCTCAACTGAAGCGCGAAGTGCTCGAGCCCTACAACATGACCGTTTCTGCCTACAAGAAGATAATGAGCGTGCTGGTTTACAGAGGCGAACTGCCTCGCACCAGGCTCGAGAAGCTCCAGCGCTACAAACTGGGTGCAATCCTGAAAGAAGAGCAGGGAACGAGAAGCAAAGAGCACGAGGCAAAGCCTGAACCGGACTTCGAGGAGTACCTTTTGATTAAGCGTTTCATTGAATCAGAGAAGGGTGTGAAGGTGCATGCGGCAGATCATGTTGAGACCGACCTTGCCCTCGATTCCCTCGACAAGATAAGCCTCCAGACGTTCATCGAGAACACATTCGGCACTTCTGTTGGCGCAGACGCGATGCCAGGCTTCCCAAGCATCGAGGCGCTTGCTCGTCATGTGGCTGCAGAGAAGACCAAGATGGAGGCAGAAGATGTGGATTGGCACCAGCTTCTCACAGGCTCTGTCGATAATCTGACTTTGCCCACATCTGGCTATGCTTACCGAATTGTGTCGCGACTCCTCAAGGGATTCTTCCGCATCTACAACTGCTTGAAGATTAAGGGGCAGCAGAACATTCCTGCGAAGGGAGCCTGCATCATCGCTCCCAATCATCAGAGCTTTGCCGATGGGCCGCTTGTGCTCGCAGGATTGCCTTGGAAGACGCTTAGCGAGTACTATTTCTATGCCACAGAGGAGCACGTTCGCAGCCAATATCGACGCAAGATGGCGGCTCAGAGCAATGTGATTGTGATGGAACGCGCCAACCTGAAGAACTCCATCCTGAAGCTTGCGAAGGTGCTTAGAGAAGGTCATCGCGTCGTCATCTTCCCAGAAGGAGCGCGCTCTCACGACGGAGGAACGGTTCCCTTCAAGAAGACTTTTGCCATACTTGCCAAGGAGCTGAACGTCCCCATCGTGCCCGTCTGCATCAAGGGAGCGTTTGAAGCCCTTCCTCGAGGCAGCGCATTCATGAGGCCCAAGCACATCGAAGTGAGATTCTTAGACCCCCTAACCCCCTTTAGGGGGAATGATAAGGAGCCCCTTACTTACGAAGAATTGACGCGACAGACAGAGGATATGATTAATCAATACCTTAATGTTCCCCCTAAAGGGGGATAGGGGGTCCGTAATGACGAAGCGCTTTTGGCCCATTAAAGGCGAGATAGGCAACACTTGGACGCACCTTGGTGGAGCCGTCTTTGCTTTGAGCAGCATCTGGCTTGTGTGGCTCGCAGCCGACATTAGTTGGCAGATGGCGTTTGGAGTCATTTGCTTTCTGTTCGGCATGTTCTTCATGTTCCTCAGCAGCACCGTTTATCATTGGGTGAGAGAGGGAAAGGTGAAGCGTGCTTTGCGCAAATGCGACCACATCAGCATTTACGTGATGATAGCCTGCAGCTACACGCCAATCCTCATCGGAGTAGTAGGCGGATGGCTTGGATGGACGGTCTTTGCGTTTCAGTGGATAGTTGTGATAGGCGGAATCTTCTATAAAATCTTCGCGATAAACCGCTGGCCCAGGCTCTCGCTCGCAATCTATTTGGTGATGGGATGGAGCATCATCTTCATTGCAAAGCCAGTCTTGAAGGCTTTGAATCCAGCAACGCTTTGGCTCCTTCTTGCCGAAGGTGTTGCTTATACTGCTGGAACTTACTTCTTTGCTCACGATGCGAAGCCCCATTATCACGCCATTTGGCACGTGTTTGTCCTGCTTGGAGCTATCGCACATTGGGGAGCAGTTCTCACCTTATTACTTTAAGGAGAAAAATTAGGCGTGGCTAATTCGCCAACATAACGTGTTATGTTTGCCATCATAACGTGTTATGTTTGGAAACATCACTGGCGTCGTTTCTTCTTATCGGCAAGGAACATTCCTACAAGAATGAGTGCCGTTCCCAAGAGGAACCAGATTGTGATGTCTTCGCTCAGTACAATCCAAGCACACAGGATTGCGATAACTGGGTTGAAGTAAACGTAGTTTGTGGCCACGATGGCTCCGAGGTTTCGTATCACCCAACCCCAAAGGTAGTAACAAAGCGTGGAAGCAATGGCTCCGAGGAAAAGCAACTCCACAATCGTCTGCGGCTCCAGAAGTGTCTCAAGTGGCGGCCATTCAGGATAGACGCAGAAGTAGGGTATCATCGTGACGAGCCCATAGAAGAAGAGCTTGCGGGTGATGAACAAAGTATCGTAGCGTTTGCAAGCCGGAATCATCAGCAAACTGTAGCCAGCCCAGCAGAGACAAGCGGCAAAGGCGAGTGCGTCGCCAGTAGGGGAGAGGTGGAGCACGAAGTGGCCATTCAGTTCAACTATGATAACGCCTACTGCCGCCAAAAGACTTCCGACGATTTGAATGCCTCGCAATCTTTGGTCGCGATAGAACAAGGAAATCAGCAAAGCTGCAAACAAGGGACAGAGACAAACAATGAGCGCCGTGTTTGTGGTGGTCGTATAGTTCATTGCGGCATTCTCCGTCAAGAAGTAGAGCGAACCTCCTGTCAGCCCTAATCCGACCATAATCAACTCGTCTTTCCAATCCCTGGCGAACCATCGGAACGGACGATGAAAGGCTGCTATGCCAAGAAGGGCAATATAAGCGATGATGAACCTTAGCGTAAAGATTTGAGCCGGCGAGAGTCCAGCCAAAAGCAAGAGTTTTGTGCAGACAAACGTCGAACCCCAAATGGCTACGACCAGAAAGGCTACGAAGTGGTAGATGAGTTGCTTGTTCATAATGAAGCCCAATAAAAAGGTCTGCAAAAGTATAAAAAGATTAGGGATTAGAGATTAGAGATTAGGGATTTTTTTGTACTTTTGTGCAAGATTTGTCATTATGACCTCATATCTGAACACAGAGAACATCGCACGAAGCAAAGGCGACATCGAGTATCATCCGCTCATTCCTTTCCTCCCGGAACAGGCGAAAGTCCTCTTTCTCGGCAGTTTTCCGCCTCAGCGAAAGCGGTGGTGTATGGACTTTTTCTACCCGAATTGGATCAACGATCACTGGCGTATTGAGGGACAAGTCTTCTTCGGAGACAAGAATCACTTCGTGAATCTGGAGGCCAAATGCTTCAAACTGAACGAGATTGTGGAGTTCTGTGAGGAGAAGGGAATCGCCTTCTTCGATACCTCGACTGCCGTCCGTCGCTTAAAAGACAATGCTTCCGATAAGTTTCTCGAAGTTGTGGAGCCAACCGACATTGCCGCTTTGATTGCTCGTCTGCCTTTCCTTCG
>JAFYYO010000226.1 GCA_017557475.1 Bacteroidaceae bacterium | reverse complement strand
CGCTGAGGTCCGATGCCCTGAGCCTCCGCAACCTCTTTTCCGACGCTCTTTATGGTGCCTCCCCAAGTGTGAGCCTCCACATCATGATTGCCGTAAACGAAGAGCGGCTCCGTCCTCTTTCCGTTGAGTCCTTTGTTCTTTGGAAAGACCTTAAACCAAGCGTCTGCAACCGTTTGGAGCTGCGGAACGAGTCCTTGGTCGGCCATATCGCCAGCTATGATGACGCCATCCACTTTGTGCTCGCGGAAGTACTCGAGGGCGTGGATGAAAGTCTCTGCCGTATCTGCGCCACGAAGATGAATGTCGCTAACGATTCCGATGACGAGATTGGGCTCAGTCAAAGCCGTAACCTCGTTAGCCAAGCTAGGAGTGCCAAGATAAGCCGCACTCGCAAGGACAGTAGTACGCTGAAGGAATTCTCTGCGATTCATAACTTATAAAATGTGTGTGCAAAGGTACGAATAAGCAAGCGAAAAACAAAAGGAAAGCAGTTTTTCTTTTTGTTAATGTTAACTCACCTACTGAAATTGTCCGTTCGGAAAGGAATGATGGGCAGACCGGAGTTTGCTTTCAGATTGCCAAGCTGGAAGCTTTTGAAGGCGTAACGAACTGCGATGGGTTCGGAAACATCATCGCTGCGGACAGTCACCTGACTGCCGCTTATGCCCGCAGACGCTTTGTGCCAAACACTATCTGGGCCGCACATCTCGAAGCCTTCAATGCCGACGTTTCGATTGAAGCCATCCTCTGCGTTGTCGAAACTGAGTCGCACCTGCTTGCCTCGTGAAGTCGCTTCAACCTCCATCGAGCGGTAGGTTGGATAGCGATAGTCGATGCCCTTCATCGCATAAGTGTCGCCAAGCGCCCAAAGGCAGAGACGCTCGCCCACTTCTTTCTTCATGCAAGGATGAATCTGCCAATACTCGTAGTCCTTGACCAAGTCGTTCGTGCAGACCATACCCATATTTGGGAGCATCTCGCTTGCTCGATATTGAGCCTCTCGCATAAGGGCAGCCGTCGCTTTGTCCTTCGCCCAATAGTAATCGTAGGGACAAATCTCGACGTAGTAGAAAGGCAAGTCGCCCAGTCCCCAGCGTTCGCGCCAACTCTGAACCATACGGACGAAGCGCTCTGTATAAAGCCAAGGAGTGTTGATATTCGCCTCGGCCTGATACCACAGAAATCCGCGGATTGTATAAGGTTCGAGGGGATGAATCATACCATTGTAGAAGACACAAGGTAAAGAACGCTCGACGTTATAGGCAGGACGTACGAGATGAGCACCCAAATAGGCTTCGGAGTTGAGATTCTCGCCTGGATAAGTGCCGACGATGTTGCGAGGCGTCCATCCTTCTACTCGTGTGGCTCCCAGCGAACTGTTGATGATGCCGACGGGACAGCCTAAGGCTTCCGTGAGACGAATACCAAAGAAGTAGCCTGCAGCACAAAAGTTGCGAGCAGTTTCCGGCATACAGTCTTGCCAAACTGCTGTCACCGTATCGACCTCTTCGGGATGAGGAGAGAAGGCGACGGTACAGAAGTGCAACCGTCCTTTGTAGCGAATGGATTCAAGGATATGCTGAGCGCTGTTCTCGACGGGGCAACCTGCAAAGCCATGAAGCGGCATCTCCATATTGCTCTGACCACTTGCGATCCACACTTCCCCGATAAGGACATCGGAGAGCATCTTCGCTTCGTCGCCGTCGCTGATGGTGATAGTCTGCGGCTCAAAAGAAGCTTTTGGAGTCGAAACACGAAACTCCCATCGCCCATCAGCATCCGCTTTGACTTTCATCTTGCTTTTGTTCCAAGAAGAGCGAAGCGTGATGGTTGAGCCAGTCCCTCGGTCGGTCCAACCCCACAACCTTACGTCAGTCTGTTGTTGCAAAACCATATTATCGCCCACCAAAGGTCCGCAAGTGATGCGAGCTCCACTTGAACATGGAACCACAAATGCCATCAACAGGACGATAATCTTTCCAATTCCTTTCATCGTTTTCCTAACTCCTTTTCTCTATTCAACAGGTGCGAAGTTCCCATCGAAACTGATGGGGTCTCGGTTTATCGACCTTACACGAATATAGGCTTCGCCCGTGTCGTACAAATCAATAAGATAATGGTAGGTATCTTCTTGTGTTTTGACATCCAGCTCTAACTGTGTCTTATTTGGTTTTGGCCGACTCTCCGAATATCGCAGGATAGGCATCTCGAAATTCAGCCCTATCGACGGCGACTCCACGGGAGCCTGATAAGCTTGCCCCAAGTAAGGAAGGAAGCTGCATAGTGTATCGCCTCGCAACTCTAGGAAGAAGTCCGACGATACAGTTTTCGAACCATAGCGAAGCGTGCTCATCGAACTGATGTCAATATGCAGTTGTCTTGAAGCAACTGCCTCAGTTATTGCCAGCCGCATCTTTGCTCGCCGTTCAGCCCGTTCCTGTTGAGTGGCACAGCCCACAATCATCAGCAATGCCAACATCCCAGTAATTATCCTTCCTCGTTTCATGTTGCAAAGTTACGAAGAAATCGACAAATAAGAGGCAGGAAAAGGAGAATAATTTGACTTAACACGCCTAGTTG
>JAFYYO010000225.1 GCA_017557475.1 Bacteroidaceae bacterium | reverse complement strand
GACCGCCGGCAAATGCGCTGCTTACAGCTGCAAAAGCCATTAAACTAAGGATTGTTTTCTTCATTTTTTACCGTTAATTGGTTAAAATCGGCTGCAAAGGTAACACAATTCTCCAAACTGTGCAAGTTTTTCGGCAAGAAATGCACAATAAATGTATGTTTTGTGCAATTTCTAACGCCCAGCGATGGCATAAATCGTCTTCTGTCCCTTAATCTTGAGACCTTTTATGCGATTGAGGAGTTCGCGAGAAACAGCTCTTTCTACAGCCACATAAGACCAATGAGGAAGCACGTCGATTCTGCCAACTTGACAGCTCTCGAGCCCTCCTTGTTTAGTGAGAAAGCCCACAACATCTCCGCGACTAATCTTGTCCTTCTTTCCTTTACCTATATATAATGTAACCCAAAGCGGCTTCGCAGGCGAGGGAACTTTGGCGGGCAAAGCAAAGTCTTCGACTTCTTCAGTTAGGTATTCTGGCAAACTTTCCTCAGGTCCGAGGATGAAATAAGCGCTTCCTTTCGTGTCCCACCTCGCAGTTCTGCCATTTCGATGCGTGCAAGCTTCCTCATTTAAGGGCAGATGATAGTGGATGATATTATCGACATCCGTGATATCAAGCCCGCGAGAAGCCAAATCTGTGCTGATGAGGACGTTTGCCGAGGAGTTCATGAAGCGATAGAGCGCCCTTTCTCTGTCCCTTTGTTCCATACCTCCGTGAAAGATGTCAGCCTGAATCTTTTGCTTCTCAAGGTAGTTCCCAACTCGCTCCACACTCTCTCTGTAGCCCACAAACACGAGGCTTTTCTGGCTTCCAAGCGTGCAAAGCAGACGATAAAGCGTCTCCAACTTATCCTTTTCAGGCGACTTCACGAGGCGAAGACTGATGCGATCATCACTCTCTTCATCAAGGAAGTTGAGCCGCACAAAGTCCTTACTGCCCACGAAAGCCGGGATTTCTTCGCTATCTGTGGCTGAGAGGAGAATCCTTTGCTTGAGGAAGGGTAGGAGAGAGATAATGCTTTGCATCTGCTCGCGGAAGCCCAACTCGAGCGATTTGTCGAACTCATCTATGACGAGCGTCTGCACATTATCGGGCACGAGATTGCCTTTCTGCAGATGGTCGAGCAGTCGTCCTGGCGTCGCAGCCACGAGATGAGGTCGAAGTCCCTTCATCTGCTGATGTTCCTCCATAGCCGGCCTTCCTCCATAACAAGCGCAGACTCGAAGCTCAGAGCATATTCTGCGAGCCACATCGGCAGTTTGAGTGGCCAATTCTCGCGAGGGAACTATGACGAGAGCCTGCAGATTGTCGCTTTTTGCATCGAGTTTCTGGAGCAAAGGCAAAAGGTAAGCAAGCGTCTTTCCTGAGCCTGTAGGACTCAGAAGCACTACGGAAGTCCCTTTGCGAACCGTTTGCAGCGTGTCTTGCTGCATGGAGTTGAGGTCGCTTATTCCGAGCTTGCTTAGGTCGTAAGTCATGTTATCTCAAGAAATAATCCACAAGGAAATATATTCCGAGGGCGAAGAACCAGCCGAGAAGCACTTTGAACGTGATGTGCTTGAAGTACCACCAAATGGTCACATCCTCAGATTTCATGAGCGCATAGCCTGCAGTATTTCCGATAGGTAACAGGCATCCGCCCACACAGCCGCTCAGCGTGATAAGGTGCCAATACTGCCCATTTTGCACGAAACTCTGCATGTAGTCGGTCATTCCGCTCACATCTCCATCGAGAACGGGATAGATGGAGATGCCGCTTATCACGAGTGCGATATTGTCCATGAATGAGCTGACGGCTCCAAGAACAAGCGACATAATATAAATATTGTGGATGTATTGGTCGCACCAGTTCCTGACGCTATCCATCGCACCTACTTCGATGAGGATATCTACGCAGAGTCCTATGCCGAGGAAGAACATTATCATCTGCATCACTTCGTATTGAAGGCTGCGATTTGTGCGGGTTGTGAGGGGTTGGTCGCTGAGGATGCGCTTGCGGTTGATGATTTCATTCACCACCCATAATACGCCAAGAACGCAAAGAGCCCCAAGGAAAGGAGGCAAGTTGGTGAGCCTGTAGAATGTCGGAACGAACCAAAGTCCCACGATTCCCAAGAAGAGCATGAGGATTTTCTGCCAAATTTTCACGTCCGCATCGTCGCCTCTGAACATGATATTGCTGCGCTTCAGGTCGAGATGACCAGGCAACTTCCTTCCTATCAAATAGGTCGGAATCGCAGTAGCAAAGAGTGCTGGCAAGACGAGGGCTGCCGTGTAGTTCGTAGGCGTTACCGCTCCTCGCGTCCAAACGAGCAAAGACGTCACATCACCAATGACTGTGAAGCAGCCGCCGCAGTTCGTGGCAATCACGATGATTGCTCCCAGGAGCATCCTTTGCCTGTGATTGACAACAAGTTGGTTCATCACCATCAGCATCACAACTGCTGAAGTCAGGTTGTCGAGGTTGGCGGAGAGTCCGAAACTGCACAGAGCGAGCATCCAGACGGTTACCCACGAGCTTCTGGAGCGGCAGAGTTTCGCTAAGAGGTCGAAGCATCCGTTATTCGCCAAAACGTCCACAATCGCCATTGTCGTCAGCAAGTACATCACGACGTTGGTCAGCTGAGCGATGTGGCTCGAGAAGACTTCCTGACGGATGAACTCGTTGACTGCCCTGATGCTATAGTCCTGATTGCCAAGGAATTCACGGAATACGCTATCATGAAGCGTTTCGATGTAATAAGGACCTACGCACACATAAAGCACCCAACCCCATACTCCGCAGAAGAGGGCAACGGTGGCTTTGTTGATGCGGGTAATGTGCTCCGTGCAGATAAGCAGGTAGCCGAGCAACATCAGGATAACAATAGCAATGGTCATTTGTTTAGTTTTGAGTTTTTGAGTTGCTGAGTTTCTTAGTTCTAAGGTGCAAAGTTAGTTAAAAATCCTCAAATCGACAAGCATTTTATTGCTATTTCTCACAAATTACCTAATTTTGTGTTGTTATGAAGAAAATAATGTGTTTGGGGGCAATCCTTTTTGCCCTTTCTGCTGGAGCGCAGAAGGTTGAAATCCTCATCGGCAGTAATTGGGCAGAGATTCCTGCTCAGCAGACTCAAAGCGAACTGAAACCAGGTTGGAAGATTGTGGATTATCAGATGAAGAGTAAGCTGACGCACTATCTTTCTGGCGGTCACGCAAGCCAACTGGCTGAGGGAAATCGACCGGTTTTTCGTGTAACCCCAGCCGAAAAAGAAGTCCTTATCGACTATGTTCTCGTTCGTCTGAAAGCCACGAAATATTACAGAAAAATGTTCAAGCCGTTGCTAATTGAGTGCAACTATACTCGTCTGGAACCCAACGGGTTCGATATAAAAGCCGAAAGTGACAGTTTCGTTTGTCAACCTAAGCGGCCTTTGGAG
>JAFYYO010000224.1 GCA_017557475.1 Bacteroidaceae bacterium | reverse complement strand
TTTGTCAATTAGCCCTGCCTGGTTTTCAATCTGCCTGTGGAGCGTTGGCAGAAGGCCTGTAGATAAAGAACAAAAAGAAAACCCCTCGCAGACAATCTGCAAGGGGCTTCCGATGTTATGAGGCTTTCTTCTTTAGAAGAAGAGATAGCGCTTGTCGTTGATGTTGGCTTTCTGCAGAAGTTCGTTCTGGAAGTTGCTGAGGCTGCGGCCAATGTTCTGCTGCATCTTCTGTTCTTCTTCCTTCTTATCGAACTTAGCATCTGTCTTCGTCTGATTGAGCACCTGATAAGCATAGACACCAGCCTTGCCCTTTATGCCAGACTTGAATTCACCCTTCTTGGCCTTGCTTACGGAACCGCTCAAGGCAGGCTCGCTGGCACCAATCTTCGATACGAAAGCGTTGCTCATGAAGGTGATGTGGTTGATTGTGTCGGTGACTGCGCCTTCCATCTTGGCAACGTCGGCCACACTCTTCACACCCTTCATCTTCTCCAGCAACGTGACAGCCTTCTTGTCTTTCATTACCTCGCTGGTCAGGAAGGTACGAACCTGCTCGTCATCCCAAGGCAGATAGCCTTTCTTGTGGATGCCTGCAAGTGTGAGAACAAGCAGATGGTCGTTATCACCGCATTCGTAGAGAGGAGAAACGTCGCCAACCTTGGTCTTCTCGTTGAAGATCCAACGGAGAGCCTCACGTGTGCTGCGTACGTTGACAACATTGTGCTCCGTGCTTCTCACGTTGTTGCGAGTCTGAACGGTGTAGCCTGCCTGTGCTGCGTTAGCTTCAATGTCCTCGGCCTTGGGATTGCCGGCCAGGAAGCTGCTGAAGTCGTTGTAAGCCTTGCCGTAAGTGTCCTTACTGAAGTCCATAGCGCGCTTGATGACAGCGACATCGTACTTTGCAACCATATTGCGACGGTCGGTAATCTGAGCGATAATAACGCCTTGTCCGTCGAGCACAATCTTGTTGTTGCTACCCACAGCAGCAGTGTTGATGGTGCTCAGGAACTTGCGGTTGTTCTCGTCGATAGCCTGACCTTCATACTGACTGCTGGTAATCCAAGCCTTGGTTGCAGGCTGGTCGTACTTCTTGGCAATCGTGTCGAAGTTGGCACCTGCTGCAAGAGCGTTCATAATGCTGTCTGCAGTCTTCTCAGCAGCAGCCATGTCAGCTCCGGGAGCTGCAATCTGACGAACCTCAACAGAGTCGGGAAGGTTAACCTTGTCAATGAGGCGAACAATGTTGATAGAGTTATCGTGCTCATGAACGTAAGGTCCAACCTGAGAACCGATGCTCAGCGAGTCGAGCTTCTCTGCAACGTCGTGGGGCAGAGCCTTGGCACTGACGGGCAGCACGCTGTAGGGCACCTGACTTGCAGCCTCGCGAACGGTCTTGGCAGGGTCAGCACCCTCTGCGAGAGCCTGAGCGTAGCCTTCCATCTCCTTCTGCAGATTTTCCTTATCAACATCGCTTGCAGTAACGTTGATGTCGATGTACTTGATGTCGCGTGTCTCCTCGTCGGTACGGAACAACTCTTTCAGCTCTTCGTACTTAGCCTTGAGTTCGCTATCTTCAACCTTCACATCGTCGTCCTTGATGCTAGTGAAGGGGAGAGCTGCCATGTAGATGTCACTCTCGTTTGTGCGGCCATCGAAGCTGGCCTGCGCAGCAACGGGGTTGCTGACCATCAGGCCATTGAGCAAAGCCTGATACTTGTCGTTCAAAGCCTGACGGCGAATGGTCTTCTCAATGAACTTCCAGTAGTTGTTCATCTGCTGGTACTGCTCCTTGACCTCGCTGCTAATCTGAGGGTTGGTCATGACGTCGTTGTACTGATTCAGGAACTGCTTGAGAGCATTCACATCAAAAGTTCCCTGCTGAGTACGGAAGGGAGTCTGTGCAAGTAACGGGCTGCGTCCGTTGTTGATGATGTCCTGCATCTCAGCATCGGTAACGGTGATGCCGAGCTTCTCACACTCGTGCCCCATGATCTTGTCGTTGACAAGTGTCTGCCATACCTGATCGCGGAACATGGAGAGCTGGTCGTCGGACAAAGTGTTGACACCCTGCGTGAACTTCACGACGTCGGTGTATTCCTCGACCTGCGCATTGAACTCCTGTACGTTGATTTTCTCACCGTAGATCTTGCCGACGCGCTGGTGACGCTCAGTCTGTGTGTAGGAGAGAGAGCGCACGAACTCCTCGGCAATGAAGGCAAAGAGTGCAAGACCTACTGTTGCAATGAGAATCTTGCCTCTGTTGCGGATTTTCTGTAATGTTGCCATTTGTTATTTATGTTTTATTTATTGTTGTTCGCTAAAAAGCGCACAAAGGTACGCATTTTTTTCCATATAAAAGACATTTACATGAAGAAAATGTGCGTTCCCTTGCCGTTTTTGCCTTACAGACGTCAAAGCAGTGACCGTCGGCAGAGGCATTAGTCTTCCAGCAACTGCTTAAGGAAGGCATCCAGGTCTTCCTCAAGTCCGTCGAGCAACGTGCTGTCGAGCATCACAGTTTCCTCACTGTCGATGATGACCAGATCCTGCAGTGTTTCATGGTCTTCGTCGATGAGGACAAAGCTGAAAGGCTGCATGATGCTCATCTGTTCAATGCTCGGACGCAAACTCTCGATACAGCTGCGTAGGATGGGCACGATGTCTTCATAGAACTCTTCATCAGAACTCTTTATCCATTCTTCTACGACGCAGCGGTCGAGCTCCTCGTCATCGTCGTTGTAAGTGCGTATCTCGCCTGTGTAGTTACTCACCAAAAGGTGAATGTCTGTCATGACAGGCTCAGCCTCAGGCGGAAACTTGGCGATGACTTTGCGCAGTGTGCGCTCAATTTGCTGGATTGTCTGTTTGCTTGCTTCCATAGTTTATAGATTTCTTCCGTGACATTGCTTGAACTTCTTGCCGCTGCCGCAGGGACATGGATCGTTGCGTCCAGGCAGGTTCTCACGACGAATAGGCTGCACTGGCTGGCGGTCTCGCGTGTCGCGTGCTGCAGCCTGTTGCATTCCTGCGTCGGTAAGTTCTCCGCGTGACTCCTGCAGACGAGGTTGCTCACGTCTAGGCATCTCTTGCTGAGGAGCCCCCTGTATTTGGAGTTCCGGTATCATGGCTCGCATGATGATGGACACAGTGCGGTCGTTTATCTGGTTAATCATGTCGTCGAACAGCTTGGCACTCTCCAACTTGAAGATGAGCAAGGGGTCTTTCTGCTCGTAGCTGGCATTGTGTACACTATGTTTGAGTTCGTCGAGCAGTCGAAGGTTCTCCTTCCAGGCATCGTCAATGATGTGCAGGATGATGGCTTTGTGGAAAGCAGTCACAACAGAGCGAGACTGGCTCTCGTAGGCTTCCTTGAGGTTCGACGGGATGTTGTACTGTCGATTGCCTGCAATGACGGGTACCATCAGGTTCTCGTACATGCTGCCCTGCGGGCTCTCATAGATAGTTGTAACAACCTTGTTGGCGTTGTGCATCATGATTTCTGTCTTCTGCTGGAAGCGTTCCAGAACCTTCTGGTAAGCAAGTTCTGCCACATCGTCGAGCTTCATTGTCTCGAGTTGCTCAGCAGTGAAGGGCACTTCCATCGCCATGATTTCGAGGAAACGCAGGCGACAACCTTCGTAGTCGTTGTTCTCGAGGATGTTGCAGACGCGGTCCCATATCATGTTGCTTATGTCCATGCCAAGACGTTCACCAATGAGGGCGTGACGGCGCTTCTCGTAGATGACCGTTCTTTGCTTGTTCATAACATCATCATACTCGAGCAAATTCTTACGGATGCCGAAGTGGTTTTCCTCGACCTTCTTCTGTGCATTCTCGATGCTACGGGTAATCATGCTGTGCTCAATCATCTCGCCGTCCTTGAAGCCGAGGCTGTCCATCACTCGGGCAATGCGTTCGCTGGCAAAGAGACGCATCAGTTTGTCCTCGATGCTGACGAAGAAGACGCTACTACCTGGGTCACCTTGACGACCAGAACGTCCTCGCAACTGACGGTCAACACGGCGACTCTCGTGACGCTCTGTGCCGACAATGGCAAGACCGCCTGCTTCTTTAACTTCAGGCGAGAGTTTGATATCCGTACCACGACCTGCCATGTTGGTGGCGATGGTTACGGTGCCGAGCATACGCTCCTCGGTTGTAATCATCGAAGCGGCATCGTTTGGTTCGCGCTTCTCCTTCTTTGCAGCCAGAGCCTCAAGGCGTGTCTGATAGTTGACGGCAGCGCTGCGCTCATTGAAGGCTCGGCCGTCGGTCGCTACATAGACAGTGCCCATAGCGCTTTGACCTGCCAAAGCCACGATGTCAGCCTCCTTTTGGTGAAGCTTTGCATTCAATACCTGATGAGGTATCTTGCGCATCTGAAGCATCTTAGAGAGCATCTCGGAAATCTCGACGCTCGTAGTACCGACAAGTACAGGACGCCCACTTGTGCGCATCAACTCGACTTCCTCGATGACAGCCTTGTATTTCTCGCGTTGTGTACGATAGACTCTGTCGTTCATGTCCGTGCGAACTACAGGACGATTGGTCGGCACTTCGACGACATCGAGCTTGTAAATGTCCCAGAACTCGCCTGCTTCGGTGACGGCAGTACCTGTCATGCCGGCCAACTTGTGGTACATGCGGAAGTAGTTCTGCAGGGTGATTGTGGCATAAGTCTGTGTGGCAGCCTGCACCGTAACGTGCTCTTTGGCCTCGACAGCCTGGTGAAGTCCATCGCTCCAACGACGGCCTTCCATGATACGACCTGTCTGTTCATCCACAATCTTGACTTCGCCGTCTTGGATGACGTACTCGTCGTTGAGGTTGAACATCGTGTAAGCCTTGAGCAGTTGCTGTATGGTGTGGACGCGTTCGCTCTTGGTTGCGTAGTCGCTGAAGATGCGATCCTTCTCCTCGAGCTTCTCTTCGTCCGTCTTGCCTGAGTGGTCAATTTGCGATAAGGTAGTGGCGATGTCGGGCAAGATAAAGAGGTCTGGGTCATTCACTTGCGAAGCCAACCACTCGTTACCCTTGTCAGTCAGTTCCACACTGTTCATCTTCTCATCGACCACGAAGTAAAGCGGGTCGGTAGCCTCGTGCATACGACGGTTGTTATTCTCCATGTAAATCTCTTCCGTGGAGAGCATGCCTGCCTTGATGCCTGGCTCGGAGAGGAACTTGATGAGTGGTTTGTTCTTAGGCAGAGCCTTGTGGCTGCGGAAGAGAGCAAGGAATCCTTCGGCTGTCTTCTGCTTGTCGTTGGCCTCTGTGCCTTCG
>JAFYYO010000223.1 GCA_017557475.1 Bacteroidaceae bacterium | reverse complement strand
GGCGACCGCAGCTGCACTTTCATCGTGGACAAGAACATGAGGTTCCGCATCTGTCTGGAGCAGCCGAAACGCAAGAACACAGATGTGCTCTATGCCCTCGCCGGCATCAAGGAAGGCCTCGAACAAGAGATTCCACTCTGGATGTACGGCTTCTTATACTAAAAGACAACAACAAGGTAAAGGATTTATTAAGATATCATTATGTCTAAAGAAAAGAAATTTATCACTTGCGACGGCAATGAGGCCGCCGCTCACGTGAGTTACATGTTTTCAGAGGTAGCTGCTATCTACCCCATCACCCCGTCTTCGCCAATGGCGGAGCATGTTGACGAATGGGCTGCTCGCGGTCGTAAGAACCTGTGGGGCCAGACCGTAAGCGTTCAGGAAATGCAATCTGAGGCTGGTGCTGCTGGTGCCGTTCACGGCTCTCTGCAGGCTGGTGCCCTCACAACTACTTTCACGGCTTCTCAAGGTCTGCTCTTGATGATCCCCAACATGTACAAGATTGCAGGTGAGTTGATTCCCTGTGTGTTCGACGTTTCCGCTCGTACACTCGCTTCTCACTCCCTTTGTATCTTTGGTGACCATCAAGACGTAATGGCTTGCCGCCAGACCGGTTTCGCTATGCTTTGCGAAGGTTCCGTTCAGGAAGTAATGGACCTCACAGCCGTAGCTCACCTTGCTTCACTCGAGACAATGGTTCCGTTCGTCAACTTCTTCGACGGCTTCCGCACTTCTCACGAGTATCACAAGATTGAACTCATGGACCAAGAGGATATCCGTCCTCTCGTTAAGGAAGAGTATATCAAGCGTTTCCGCGACCGTGCTATGAGTCCGGAGCGTCCCATTACTCGCGGTACTGCTGAGAATCCCGAGACCTTCTTCACCCATCGTGAAGCTTGCAATCCTTATTATGACAGCGTTCCCGAAGCAGTTGAGAAGTACTTGGGCGAGATTTCAAAGATTACAGGTCGCGAATATCACCTCTTCTCTTACTACGGAGCGAAGGATGCCGACCGCATGATTATCCTGATGGGTAGTGCCACAGATGCAGCTCGCGAAGCTATCGACTACCTGAACGCAAACGGCCAGAAGGTTGGTATGATTAGCGTTCACCTCTATCGTCCATTCTCTGTAAAGCACTTGCTGGCAAGCGTTCCCAAGACTGTGAAGCGTATTGCTGTGCTCGACCGCACGAAAGAGCCTGGAGCAAATGGCGAACCTCTGTATCTCGACGTTAAGGATGCCTTCTTCGATGTTGAGGACCGTCCTCTCATCGTTGGTGGTCGCTATGGTCTCGGTTCTCACGACACTACTCCTGCTCAGATTATTAGCGTCTTCAACAACCTCGCTATGCCTGAGCCCAAGAACCACTTCACTGTTGGTATCGTGGATGATGTGACCTTCACATCTCTGCCCGCAGTTGAGGAGATTGCTCTCGGTGGCGCAGGTATGTTCCAAGCTAAGTTCTATGGACTTGGTGCCGATGGTACTGTGGGTGCCAACAAGAACTCCGTAAAGATTATCGGCGACAATACCGACAAGTACTGCCAAGCTTACTTCAGCTACGACTCCAAGAAGTCTGGCGGCTTCACTTGCTCACATCTGCGCTTCGGCGATACACCAATCCGCAGCACTTATCTCGTGACGACTCCGAACTTCGTGGCTTGTCACGTTCAGGCTTACCTGCACATGTACGATGTGACTCGCGGCTTGCAGAAGAATGGAACATTCCTTCTGAACACCATCTTCGAAGGCGAGGAGCTGGCGAAGTTCATGCCTAACAAGGTAAAGCGTTATTTTGCTCAGAACAACATTACTGTTTATACCATCAACGCCACCAAGATTGCACAGGAGATTGGTCTCGGCAACCGCACGAACACCATTCTGCAGAGTGCTTTCTTCCACATTACTGGCGTGATTCCCGTGGACCTCGCAGTCGAGCAGATGAAGAAGTTCATCGTGAAGAGCTACGGTTCGAAGGGCGAGGATGTTGTGAACAAGAACTATTCAGCCGTTGACCGTGGTGGCGAGTACAAG
>JAFYYO010000222.1 GCA_017557475.1 Bacteroidaceae bacterium | reverse complement strand
GTCCGCCATCTGCAAGAAACTGCAGCGTTCCTGACGGAAAGCGAGATTCACCACTTCGTTGGCTGCGTTGACGATGCAGGCAGCATTGCCGCCTATCTTTATTGCTTCGTATGCCATTTGCAGGCAGCGGAACTTGTCTGGGTCAGGCTTCTCGAAGGTCAAGTCCTTCAGGTTCCACCAATCGATGCGGGGAAAGTCACTCTTCAAGCGAACAGGGTAGGAGAGGGCAAGCTGAATGGGAACTCGCATATCGGGCATGCCCAACTGTCCTTTCACTGCTCCGTCTTCGAATAGAACTGCACTATGAAGGATGCTCTGCGGATGAACGACGACCTGTATCTTGTCGGGTGTGACGTCGAAAAGCCACCTTGCTTCGATGACTTCGAAGCCTTTGTTCATCATCGATGCGCTGTCGATGGTTATCTTTGCACCCATGTCCCAGTTGGGGTGCTTCAAGGCCTGAGCGGGTGTTACGCTCTTGAGCTGGTCGAGCGTAAAGGTGCGGAAAGGTCCTCCGCTTGCAGTCAGGATAATCTTTTCGATGGGACTCACTTCGCCCATCAGGCTCTGGAAGATGGCACTATGCTCGCTATCGACGGGCAACAGAGGCACTTTGTACTCCAGGCAAAGTTGGGTAATGAGTTCGCCGGCCACAACCAACGTCTCTTTGTTGGCAAGAGCAATCGGCTTTCCTGCCTTAATGGCACTAATGGTGGGACGTAATCCGCTGAAACCAACAAGAGCCGTCAGCACGATGTCCACTGGCTCCATTTGTACCACTTGGCACAGGGCATCAGCTCCAGCATAAACTTGAATCGGTTCGTCAGCCAAAGCCTCCCTGACATAGTCATATTTGCTCTCATCGGCAATGACGACACTCTGTGGCTTGTACTCCTTTGCCTGCTGGATGAGCAGGTCGGCTTTGGAATTGGCCGTCAGCACATACGCTTCAAAGAGGTCCGATTGCTCGGAAATGACTTGCAGCGTCTGGGTTCCAATGCTTCCAGTCGAGCCCAATATACATATCCTTCTTTTCATCTTTATATGTCAAGTAAACCTTCAGGAAGCGTCATGTGGATGGTACGCTCTTTATGGTTTATGTCTGTTATCCAGTCCTCTGCCGCAGGTATGAGTCGCTCGCCGACTTGAAAGAGGATGTTCTGTGTGGAATCGTCCACACGGTCGATGGTGCCGATGAACCCCACGTTCTCATCGAAGAGCTCAAAGCCTGTGAAGTATCGCCAAGTGTACTCTGCGTCTTCTCCCATCTCTGGTGTCAGGGCATGAGGGAAGAACACATCGCAGCCGACGAGGAACTGCACATCGTTGGCAGAGTCGTAATCAAGGAACTTGACGAGCGCCGTACTATCACTTCGGAAGCGATACTCCTCGAGGAAGAAGGGCACGAGAATGCCTTCTACACGAAGGAACAAATATTCCGCTTCGGCTCGATCCCAAACATCATCCGTGAAGTTGAACGTCACCTCACCTTTGATGCCATGAGTTCGGCCAATCTGTCCTATCTTATAGACTTCCTGTTCGGTTATCATTCCACTCTCTTAATCTTTGCTCCAAGGGCACAGAGGCGTCCTTCGATGTTCTCGTAACCGCGGTCTATCTGCCCGATGTTGTCGATGCGACTGGTGCCTTGAGCACTCATTGCGGCAATGAGCAAAGCAATACCAGCACGGATGTCGGGGCTCGTCATGCGGCCTGCATGAAGTTGACGCTCGTGGTCGTGACCTACTACAACTGCTCTGTGTGGGTCGCAAAGGATGATTTGTGCGCCCATATCGATGAGCTTATCAACGAAGAACAGGCGGCTCTCGAACATCTTCTGATGGATGAGGACAGAACCTTTGGCTTGCGTGCTGACCACAAGCAGAACGCTCAACAGGTCGGGCGTGAAGCCTGGCCAGGGAGCATCGCTGAGTGTCATGAATGAACCATCGATGAAGCTCTCTATCTCGTAGTGTTCCTGTTTGGGAATGAAGAGGTCGTTGCCGTCTTTCTCTATGCGGATGCCCAACCTTCTGAAGGTGTTCGGGATGATGCCCAAGTGCTCTGGCGCAACGTTGCAGATGCGAACGCCATCGCCCACCATTGCGGCCATTCCGATGAAGGAACCTACCTCAATCATATCGGGCAGGATGGTATGTTCTGTGCCATGAAGACTTGCGACACCTTCGATGGTAAGCAGGTTGCTTCCGATACCTGCGATGCGTGCTCCCATCTGGCAAAGCATACGACACAATTGCTGGATGTATGGTTCGCAAGCAGCATTGTAGATAGTCGTGACGCCTTTAGCCAGGACTGCCGTCATAATGATGTTGGCTGTGCCTGTCACAGAGGCTTCGTCCAAGAGCATGTAGGCTCCTTTGAGTTCCTCGGCTTCGACGTTATAGAGATGCAGGGCTTCATCATAAGTAAAACGACCGCCGAGCTTTTGTATGCCGTGGAAGTGCGTATCGAGCCTTCGCCTGCCAATCTGGTCGCCGCCAGGTTTTGCCACGATTGCTTTACCTCGACGAGCCAACAAAGGACCAAGCATCATTACACTGCCTCGCAACTGCCTGCAGCGTTCTATGTATGCCTCGCTGCAAAGATATTGGTCGTTGAGTTGTTTGGCGGAGAAAGTGTAATCGTGCTCATCATGCTTCGTCACTTCGACACCCATATCGCGAAGCAACTGAATCTGGTTGTTGACGTCAACAATGTTAGGAATATTCTTGATGCGAACAGGCTCGTTTGTCAGCAATACTGCACATAGAACCTGAAGAGCTTCGTTCTTCGCTCCTTGAGGCGTAATCTCGCCTTTCAGCCTGTGCCCACCTTCGATGATAAATGATTCCATGCTTACTTCTTTCTTTTACGTTTCTTCCCACCGTCAGAAGGCTGCAAGGGAGACTCTCCAACAGGCTCGAATGAAAACTCGTCGAGGTTCAGGTTGAGTTTGCCATCAGAGTATCGTTCGATGTCTTGTGCTACGAGAGCATTATCCATTGAGTCGCGATTCCAAATGAAGAGGTCTTGCTTCATTTGGTTTGCTACGCTTTCAGTAAGGGCGCGACGCAGTTCCTCGTCCTCAACAGTCTTTGCATATTCCAGTGTTTGCTCAACGAGATAGCCATAGTGACGACGCTTGATGTCCTTCATCGGATAAGGGAGTGGAGCAGGATGGGCCTGCACTTCTTCCTGCGGAACGATGTTGACGGGATATTCGATATCGAGCTGATAATGACTGATTCGTGCCAAGTGGTTCCAAAGGCGATGTTGTTCGTCTTCCTTACTGGTTGTAGAAGGCAGAAGACTCGACATAATCTTGACGATTGTCTGAGCGCAACGTTGGCGTTCTTCTCTGTCTTCTATCTTGACAGCCAAATCGACCATCATCTGTATGCCGCGACCATATTCGGGCATCACGAGTTGTTCTCTTTGTGTGTTGTATTGCATTTACAGTAGGTTTTTAGACTTTATCGCGACGAACTCCTTCAAGTAGAAGGGCTCGAAGTATGCCACATCTTGCTTCTCGCCGAGGTGCAGGGAACGTTCTGCAAGAGGGAACATCCACTTTGCAAGAGGCACGATTCCTTCGATGAAATGTGCATTCTTGTGCTGGATGACGCTTTGACACTTAGCGGAACCATTGCCGAAGAAATAGACGGGATGTTCCTCGAGGTAGGACAGATAAGTGTTCGCATCTACGATGTCTGCTCCGATAGGACGAACCTCACGAAGCGCTCGATCATAGACGGCACTATAAACTTCCATCCTTCTTGCATCTATCATCGGAATGAGGAGCGCATCTTCTGGCAGTTCTTCTTTGCCAAGCAAAACGGGAACGCACAACAGTTTGAGTGTAGGCACGCTCAAAAGAGGCAAATCTCGCCCATAGCAAACGCCTTTTGCAAGTGAGACACCTATTCGCAAACCTGTATAACTGCCAGGTCCTTCGCTTACTGCAACCGCATCGACGGGAATGGCGTGAGAGTTGGCGAAGGAGAGTGCTTCATCCACAAAGACGCCACAGACGACTGCATGATTCGGTCCCTCCAAGTCTTCCTTGTGGAAGATGAGTTGACCGTTCTCGCTCAAAGCCACAGAGCAGGCCTTCGTGCTCGTTTCTATATGCAGGATGCAGGACATTCTTTGCTCCTTCTTCTTTATTTTCGCGCTGCAAAGATACAACAATTAAGTGAAAAATGAAAAGTGAAAAGTGAAAAATTATAAGAAGAGCTAACTTTAATCTCTAATCCTTAATTCCTGAAAAGCTTTCATTACGTTAAATCCGTAATCGAAGAGAATGGCTGATTCCTTGAATCTAGACGACCTGCTACGGCTACCCAAGAGCACAAGGAAGAGGGTCGTCCCATCTCGATTGGCCGCAGAAGCAAGGCAGCCTCCAGCTTGACGGGTAAAGCCTGTCTTGATGCCAATACAGCCGTCGTAGGTGTTGAGTAGCAAATTGGTGTTCAAACAAGGCAAATGTCGTCCGTCGACAAGCGGAATGTCTTTCTCCGCAGTTCCTACAATTTCTGCGAAGAGGCTGTCGCACAAACAATACCTCGAAAGCCTGATGAGATCGCTTGCACAACTGTAGTTATCGTTGTTCGGCATTCCGTTTGGATTGGCGAAATGTGTGCTATCCATACCCAAATACTGAGCCTTTTGGTTCATCATATCGTAGAACGTCAGGGTGTCGCCGCCGATATGCTTCGCTACTGCGTATGTCGCATTGTTGTCGCTCATCAGCATCATCTCATAGACGAGGTCGCTCAATAGGTAGCTGTCGCCTGACTTTATCCAGGAGTCTCTGACTACACAATCTTCGTCAGTAATGAATATTGTGTCGGACAGATTCCCTTTTTCGAGTGCCAACAAACAGGTCATCATCTTTGTGATAGAGGCAAAGAAGAGCTTTTTGCTAACATTCTTTTGGCTAATGATGAATCCTGTTGAGTCGTCAACGAGCATCCAGGCTTCTGCCGTAAGTCCTGCGAGAAGGTCGTAACCCTCGATGGAGTCGAGCTGTACGTAGCTTGAGAAAGCGGTGTCCATTAGGGCTATCTTCTGCAGTCGCAGTTCCTCATGGGTAAGCGTGTCTCCGTTTTCGCAGGCAAAGCAAGACAGAAACGACAATACAAGCAGAAATACATTTGTCTTTTTCATGCTGCAAAGGTACAAAAAAGTGAGGACAACACAAAAACAATTATTTACTTTCGCATTTATGTTGTGTCTTAGGTTTGAAAAGCCTCAAATAATTTGGTACTTTGCTCGCTTCTTCGTACCTTTGCACGAAATTGTTCAAGAATATGATATTATCGATGACTGGATACGGCAAAGCAACTGCCGAATACCAAGGAAAGAAGATTACAGCCGAGATTAAGTCGCTCAACAGTAAGGCACTCGACCTTTCAACTCGCGTCGCTCCCATCTATCGTGAGAAAGAAATGGAGGTGCGAGCTATGGTGACGCAGGCTTTGGAACGCGGCAAGGTTGAGTTCAGCCTTTGGATAGAGCAACAGGAACAGGCGGAAGCTTGTCTCATCAATGGAGAGTTGGTGGCCGCTTATCGTCGTCAAATGCAGGAGATATCGGCAAAGTACGGCATTCCTGAACCTGAAGATTATTGGCGTGCAATCATCCGTATGCCAGATGTCCTTTCGAAGAACGATGCCCAGCCGGAACTCTCTGAAGAGGAATGGGTTGTGGCTCGAAATGTTGTGCAGCAGGCTATCAATCAGCTTATGGCTTTCCGTCAGCAGGAAGGCGAGGCTTTGCAACAGAAGTTTCAGGAGAAGTTGGACAATATCGCAGCCCTGCTTGCCAGCATCGAGCCATTTGAGAAACTGCGAGTGGAGAAGATTCGTCAGCGCATCATCGATGGATTGGCCTCAATTCCTGATGTCGAGTACGACAAGAATCGCCTCGAACAGGAGATGATTTACTACATCGAGAAGCTGGATATCAACGAGGAAAAACAGCGTCTGGCCAATCATCTCGACTACTTCCGTAAGACGATGGAAGAGGGTCACGGACAGGGGAAAAAGCTCGGTTTCATCGCTCAAGAGATGGGTAGAGAGATAAATACAACGGGTAGTAAAAGCAACTTGGCAGAGATGCAGAACATCGTAGTCAAGATGAAGGACGAACTCGAACAGATTAAAGAACAAGTATTAAACGTATTATAAAATGGGACGCTTAATTATCGTTTCGGCCCCTTCGGGGAGCGGGAAGAGCACAATCGTGAATTTCCTGATGAAGGAGCATCCTGAGTTCAAGCTCGCTTTTAGCGTAAGTGCTACCAGCAGGCCTCCGAGAGGCAAGGAAGAGAATGGTGTGGATTACTATTTCCTGACGCCTGAAGAGTTCCGTCAACACATAGAGAATGATGATTTCCTCGAGTATGAAGAGGTCTATGCAGGGCGTTTCTATGGGACACTCAAGTCGCAAGTTGAGGAGAAACTGGCTGCGGGCATGAATGTGGTGTTCGATGTCGATGTCAAAGGCGGCATAAATATAAAGAAGTATTATGGCGACGATGCCTTGAGTGTCTTCATTCAGCCACCTTCGATTGAGGTCTTGCGAGAGCGCTTGATACGGAGAAATACCGATGAAATGGCACAAATTGAGCAAAGATTGGCTAAAGCGGAGTACGAGATGACGTTCTCTTCGCAGTTCGATCGCATTCTTGTCAACGACGACCTCGAGGTCGCAAAACAAGAGGCCGTTGCCTTGCTGAATGAATTCCTGCAGGATAGTTTGCCAACGACACACGTGTCATTCGCCAACAATCCACGTTAAGTTTGTCATCATAACACGGAGCATTCCCACTCAACCCTAAATGGCTAAGACTAAGAGACTTATAACAGGCATCTACGGAGGCAGTTTCAACCCTATTCACGAAGGGCACATCTGCTTGGCGAAAGCGCTTGCGGAAAGCGGTCTGGTGGATGAAATGTGGCTTCTGGTCTCGCCTCAGAATCCTTTCAAGGTGAATGCGGAACTCCTCGACGATGACGAGCGTTTGCGTCTTGCTCGGCTGGCTGTGGAAGATGTGGCTGGAGTGGAGATTTGCGACAGAGAATTCTCCCTGCCTCGTCCTTCATATATGTATAACACGCTTCAGGCTTTGAGCGAAGAGCACCCCAATCGCGAGTTCGTGCTTGTCATCGGAGCAGACAATTGGGAGCGCTTCCCCGATTGGTATCGCAGCAAGGATATTCTCGCTTCTTATCGTGTAATTATCTATCCCAGACCAGGTTACACTCTTCCGAAATTGCCTCGACGAGTGAAAGTTGCAAATACGCCTTTGCTCGATATCAGCAGTACTGAGATTCGACGTCGTATAGCTAATGAGCCTGATTATGATGGCGAAGGACTTCCATCTGCAGTTTGGAAGGAAATAAAAGAAAAAAGTTTGTATGTTTCACAAAAAGGGTTTACCTTTGCAGAGCAAAACTATAAGAAATGAAAAGGAACAAAGTATTATTTGCCGTAATAGGTTGTCTTTTCTCTGTTAACATTTTTGCAGAGGAAGAACTGATAAAGTTCGGAAACTTCGACTCCTGGATAACCCGCAGTATCAAAGAGAGTGTACTTGTCGGAGGCAAGACTCAGACGCTTTATGAGATAGGTCCGAAAGGAACTTTCGATGGTGCTCGCGCCTATACCAATCAGGGCGGCTCACCTTGGGGAAATAGTAATGTCTATGCCAAGGTTGCGGGAGTGGTCAAGACAAACGTCAGCGTCTTTCCGGATAAGCATCAAGGCGGACAGTGTGCGAAGCTTTATACTCACATCGTCAGCTGCAAAGCTATTGGCGTCGTCAATATCAGCGTTCTCGCAACTGGCAGCATCTTCCTCGGAACGCTTCTGGAACCCATTACAGGCTCGAGCAATCCGATGAGCAAGATGAGCGTCGGCATTCCTTTTACCAAGAAGCCGAAAGCTGTGAAGTTCGATTATAAGTACAATTCTCCAGGCACTGAGCGAATTCGTGAGACGGGCTTCAGCAAACGTCAGAAACTGAGCGGAAAGGATATGGGACAATGCCTTTGCCTCTTGCAGAAACGTTGGGAAGATGCTGATGGCAACATTCATGCTCTTCGAATAGGGACTATGCGTCAACGCTTCAGCCAGAACTGCGATTGGAAGGAAGGTCAGAGTTTCAACATCCATTATGGCGATATCACCCAGGAAAGCTTTTATCAGGAGTCAGATATGGGCTTGAACTCCAGCGGTTTTTATGCCCTGAATAGTAAGGGAAAGAACGTGCCCATCAAGGAAGAAGGCTGGGCAGAACCTGATGAAACGCCGACTCATGTCATCCTGAAGTTCGACAGTAGTTATGGCGGCGCATATATCGGCACAATCGGCAATACGCTTTGGTTGGATAACGTGAAGTTTGTATATTAAATGCGCCCATATTATCTCGTTCAGGAGAGTTTGCTTCGTAAGAATCTGCAACTTATCAAGAGGGTTGCTGACGAAGCCGATGTGGAGATAATCCTCGCTTTCAAGGCCTTTGCTTTGTGGCGCACCTTTCCAATTTTTCGCGATTTCATCGAGAAAACTACGGCAAGTAGTCTCTGTGAAGCACGCCTTTCCCTAGAAGAGTTTGGCTCTCTTGCTCATACCTACAGCCCTGCTTATGAGGAAGAGGAGTTCGACGAGATACTGCATTGTAGCGGTCATGTGACCTTCAATTCCCTCACGCAATATGAGCGATTGTTGCCCAAAATGTCCCATTTCACCGAGCATTTTGTGTCTTACGGCCTTCGAGTCAACCCTGAATATAGTGAAATAGAGACAGAACTTTACAACCCTTGTGCACCAGGAAGTAGGTTTGGCGTGCTTGCGAAGCAATTGCCGGAAAAACTTCCAACAGGCATTGAAGGTTTCCATTGCCATTGTCACTGCGAAAGTCCGGCTTCGGCTTTGGAGCACACACTTGAACATCTCGAAGCGAAGTTCTCTCGTTGGTTCCCACAACTGAAGTGGTTGAATCTTGGTGGAGGGCATCTTATGACGCGAAAAGGCTATGATGTGAAACACCTTATTAATATATTAAAGGGTTTGCATCGCCGCTATCCTCATCTGCATATCATCCTCGAACCCGGTAGTGCTTTTGCTTGGCAGACTGGTCCTCTTGTGTCTCAGGTAGTCGATATCGTCGAGAATCATGGCATTCAGACTGCTATATTGAATGTTTCTTTCACTTGTCATATGCCCGACTGCCTTGAGATGCCTTATCAGCCTGATGTTCGTGGAGCCGAGAGCCTGCCTTTCGAAGCTGCCTCGAAGCCAGATGCGAAAGAACGTAACATCTATCGTCTTGGCGGAAACAGTTGCCTGAGTGGCGATTATATGGGCAGTTGGTGTTTCCCCAAGCCTCTCGAAGTCGGTCAGGAAATCATCTTCGAGGACATGATACACTATACGACGGTTAAGACCACAATGTTCAACGGCATCATGCATCCCTCAATTGTTCTTGAGCACGAAGACGGCACTCGAGAGACTTTGCGCGAGTATGCGTACGAAGACTATAGAGACCGCATGGATTGAAGCTTTAGGACATTTCCCCTTTTGTTTAGGGAAAATCCTCGTTTTCCTGTTGTTTTATTGCCTTACCTTTGCAGTGTGAATTAGAAATCGCATTGTCAAACAATACAAAACAACACGACTATGAAAAAGTTTATTCTTTCCTTCGTAATCATGATGGCAGCCTGGATGGGTGTCAATGCAATGAGTTTCGAACGTGCTCAGGCAGAAGCTCTCTACCTGACCGACAAGATGGCGTATGAGCTCAACCTCAACGACCAGCAGTATAATGATGCTTATGAGATCAACCTCGATTACTTCCTTCGTATCGATTCTCCTTCTGATCTCTATGGCAGTTACTACACTTATCGTCTCTACGACCTTCGTTGCATCTTGCACGACTGGCAGTACGATCTTATGGTAGCAGCTGACTACTTCCTCCGTCCAATTGTATGGCGTGCAGGTGGTTGGTACTTCCCCATCTACAGCTACTACAATCGTGGTTACTTCTACTACAGCCGTCCTTCTGTATGGGTTTCCTATTATGGCGGACACGGTCGCAACCACTATCGTGATGGATTCTATGCTAATCGTCGTCCAATTTGGGATGGCGGCCTAAGAGGTCACGATATGCATCGCCCCGCAGTAGGTCATGCTGGAGGTCGCGATGGCGGTCGTCGAATCAATGGCAATGGTTACCATATTGACATGAACGGACATCGTCCTGGTGGAAATAGCGGCAATCATGGCGGAGGCAACCATAGTGGCATGAACTCTGGGAATCACGATAATCACGGGAATGCTGGAGGCGGTCACAGTGGTGGCATGAATCCTGGCGGAAGTGGTAATCACAATGGTGGCTCAAACAACGGTATGAATCCTGGTAGCAGTCGTCCTTCTGGAAGTGGTGTAAATCGCGGAAGTAGCGTGAGTCGCGGGAACTCCTTCGACAGCAGCAGCTCAAGGGTGAGTGGTGGCAGTCGTATGAGCAGCGGTTCTTACTCTTCTCCTTCTCGCAGCAGTTCTTCTGGAATGAGCGGTTCTCGCGGAAGCTTTGGAGGCAGTTCTCGCAGCAGTTCTCCCAGCATGGGTAGCTCTCGTGGAAGTAGCATGAGTGGAGGTTCTCGCGGAGGCGGCTTCAGTGGCGGCAGTAGCCGTGGTGGCAGCTTCGGAGGAGGTTCTCGCGGAGGCGGTGGCAGCAGCCGCGGTGGACGTAGATAAACAATGAGTTTCTTAAGATAATTGGTTGGGCCGGCATCCTTTTTAGGGTGTCGGTCTTTTGTGTTGATGCGAACTATGTGCAAAAAACTTAAAGATAACTTGGCTCGTAAAGTTAAAAGTCCTATCTTTGTACCATCATTCAAAACAAAATTGCTATGAATAGACACGATTCCCTTTGCAGGTTCCTTTGTTCAGTCTGTGTTCTGATACTGCCAGTTTTTATCTCTGCTCAGTTGAAGGTGACGCATCTCACTACGGAACACATGACAAATCCTTCTACTGTAGATGAACTTCATCCTCGACTTTCATGGGTTAATGAAGTAAAGAACGATAAGGTTCGCGCTGAAGCTCAGACGGCTTATCGCATCGTGGTTGCTTCGTCGGCGGAGAAACTCGAAGTTGGCGATTTCGACCTTTGGGATACAGAGAAGGTAAAGGACGACTGTTCGACGTTGATTCCCTACAATGGTAAGCCTCTCACATCTGGACAGGATTGCTTTTGGAAGGTGCAGACGTGGAACCGTAAGGGCAAGGTCTCGGCTTGGAGCGAACCTGCCAGTTGGGGAATGGGATTGCTCAGCCCTGATGAATGGAAAGCTCAGTGGATTTGTGCAGGACAGGAGAAAGGTGCTCCTCTCTTTCGTAAATCATTTGCCCTGAAACAGGGTGTTCGACAGGCAAAGGTCTTTGTGACTGGTGGCGGCTACTTCGAACTTTACATGAACGGTCAGCGAGTTGGTGACGACTACTTGGTGCCCAATATTACGAATTATACGACGCGCAAAGACCTCGATAAAGGTTATTTGGCACTTGATCCTAAGTTTACGGCTTATCGTATCTTGTATCTCGCCTATGATGTTACCGCTATGCTTCTTCAAGGGCAAAACGCAATTGGTGCAATTCTGGGCGATGGTTTCTATCGCAGTTCAAGTGGCTGGGTGCGCTCTTTTGGTGAGCCTTGCCTACTGGCACAACTTGAGATCACTTACGAAGACGGCTCGAAAGACATCATTGCAACTGATGGCTCTTGGCTCACAAAGCCTTCTCCCATTATGATGACGGGTGTTTACGACGGAGAAATCTACGATGCTCGTTTGGAGACACCTGAGTGGGCAGAGGCAGGTTGTGACGAGACAGGATGGAAGTCCGTCAAGATGGCTCAGGCACCTATCGGGCAACTCACGGCTCACACTTCGCCAACAGATAAGATATGTGAAGTGCTGAAGCCCGTCAAGTTCACCCGCAACGACGATGGCGACTACGAAGTGGAGTTTGAAAAGGAAATCTCAGGTTGGCTGCGACTGAAGGATATTCAAGGCGATGCGGGGCAAAAGATGGAGGTAAAGTACATCTGCGAATCGCCAATTGGTATCGAGGAATACTTGTTCAAAGGTGCTGGCAAAGAGACTTATGCACCTCGCTTCACTTGGTATGTCTTCTCGAAAGCCGTCATCAAAGGCGTGCAGAACCTTAGCAAGGAACAAGTGCAGGCAGAGGCTGTCAATACCGATGTGCGCATCAATTCCGAGTTCCAGACGAGCAATGGGCTTTTCAACACCATCAACCGCATTTGGCAGCGTTCACAGATGGACAACATGCATGGCTGTATAGCCAGCGATTGCCCTCATCGCGAACGTTCTCCCTATACCGGCGATGGACAGATTGCTGCCGCTCAAGTGATGCTCAACTTCGATGCTGCGGCCTTCTATCAGAAGTGGTTGCGAGACATGCGAGATGCCCAGAACCCCGAAACTGGCTATGTGCCGAATAGCGCTCCTTGGCAGCCTGGCTGCGGTGGCGGAGTGGCTTGGGGTGCCGCCATGAACGTCATTCCGTGGGAATATTATCTCCAATATGGCGACCTCAAAGAACTTGAGCGGGACTACCAACCGATGAAGGACCAGCTGAAACACATGCTCACTTGGCTCACTCCAGAAGGCACTATGTTCCAGCAGAAACTCAACCAAGAGACAAAGGAAGTAGGTTACTGGTTCAACTTGGGCGATTGGGTGCCTCCTTTCGAAATGCCCAAAGACGAAATCGTCCACACTTTCTATCTCTGGCTCTGTGCCGAGAATACGGCTTTGGCTGCGCAGGTGCTGAAAAAGACCGATGAAATGGCACATTTTCACAATATTGCGGAGAAAGTAAAGGTTGCTTTCCACAAGAAATTCTACAACGAACAGGAGAAGACCTATGGCGATTTCGGTCCCAACATTCTGGCCTTGTGGATGGGTGTTCCCGAGGGAAGGAAGGCTGATGTGGTGGCCTCACTTCGCAAAGAGATTATGGAAACGCATGGAGGACACATCAATACAGGCTTCGTCACCACTAAGTTCTTCTTCGAAACCCTTTCCGACAACGGGCTTCACGATGTAGCGATGACTGTTATGAACAAGACCGACTACCCCAGTTATGGCAATTGGATTCAACAGGGCGCAACCGTTACCTGGGAGCGATGGGATGGTCAGAAGTCGCGCAATCATCCGATGTTTGGTGGCGGATTGACTTGGTTTTCACGTCATTTGGCAGGCGTGAATGTCACAAAGGATGGTGCAGGTTATCGTCATTTCGAAGTGCGTCCTATTCCAACAAAGGGGCTCGATAGCGTCTATTACAGCTTACAATCGCCACAAGGCCTTGTCAGTTCGAGAGTGCTGAGCGAAGGCGGCAAACTGCGTCAACTTGTTGTCACCGTTCCTGTTGGCAGTACAGCAACTATCTTCCTCCCAGCCGAAGCCAAGGTTCTCAAGGAGAGTGGTCGCAAACTAAAGGTGGGGTCTGGCATCCTCAGCGTTGCTCCCCCTCAGAACGGCACCGTCAAAGTCGAAGTTACCCAGGGCACTTATTGCTTCACGACAGAGTAGAGCGAACGAAAAGGGATTGTCCTTTGTGAAAGTGTAAAACAAAAGGCGGCAGATTTTGGGTCTGTCGCCTTTTTGAGTAGTATTGCAAGAAGTTTACTTCAGAACTTTCTTGCCGTTTATGATGTTGACGCCTTTCTGCATTTTCCCGAGGCGTTGACCAGCAAGGTTGTATATCTTGTCGTCGTTGTCGCTCTGGTCGGCCTTTATCTCGTTTATGCCATCCGGATTGTCATACCAAACGATATTCGTCTGGTTGCGAACGCCATCTACGGTATAGTAAACCTGCATGCCGATTCTCTCTTTAAAGAAGGGTTCGAAGCCATCGGCGTTGGTGCGATAGAAATAGACGAGATTGCTATGGAAGTCATAACCTTCATACCTACAGGGGATTTCGGTAACGTCGTAGTCGAGGTCCTGTTGATAAACTGAAGCTAGGAAGACGAACAGTTCTGGGCCATTACCGTTGTCGATGAAGATGCTGTAACTCAAGTAGTCTCGGTCAATGGGGTTGCCGTTGATGTCAGTTGTTGGCATGGTAAACATTATCTTGCTGTAGCCAGATTCATCTCCGCAGTCGAACCAGCTAATGACGGGATTGGCAGGAATGGCGGGGGCAACATTATTAATGGTGGCAAAGGGTAATTGGTTTCCGTCATCATCCACGTTGGGGAACTCTAATGAAAGCAACGAGTGGTCGTCATCATACAATAAAGTCATACCCGTAGCATTATAGCATTCCGGGAATTCGGCACACAAGTTTCCTTGGGCATTCAGCAGATATAAATCATCTCCGTCAACAAGGAAATCAATTGTTTTGACATCCTCCCAGAGCATATAAGCCATATAGTAACCTTCTGCTTCCTCATTCCAATAAGTAGAGCTTGAACCCCAGCAGACCATCGCTCCATATTGATATTCATTGGACCACGTCAGATACTGTCCCGTCGGAATGGAGATGATGCCGGTCGCCTCGTCGTAAGTGCCCTTTACCCAAACATTCCTTTCATCTAAATACCACATCGGATTCTCCATATAAACCGTTCCGTCTGGCGCAAATGCAATAGAGATTTTGCCTGTTGTGAAATCAGCAGTAATACTCGGACCTATAGCGTACATGTAGATATTGGAACTGTTGCGAAGATATCTGCGGATTTCACAATCGTCGGGTATATCGTAAATTATGTCCGGTTGAGTAACAATTGAAATCGTCACGGGGCAATCTGGCATCGTAAACTGCACGTATGTTCTATAGCCATCCGTATGCAAGATTTCTGCGTCTATTGGTTTGTCGTTTTCGCCCGTCACTTTCACATCGAGCAAATTTTTATCTGGGTAAGTCAAATTTACCTTAACCAGATCGCCTTCCATCGCCTTGTTCGGACCATCTACTTCGATAATTGCGCCTCTTTGAGTGACAGTTATTGGATATTTCTCACCTTCTCCCAAGAAAGGCGTATCCGTGATGGAGCCGCCGAACGCACCAGTCGTTAAGTCATAAAGTCCCACAACACCATCTTTCTTTGCAGGAACGTAGTTGTGAATCAGGTCGCCGTCCTCATAGATTTTGCAGCTGTAGAGCTTCATTGAGCATGGAGAGATGTCGGCCTGCACTCCGCCCTCAGTATTGGCTGTATTCAGGTTGAAAAGGAACATCGGCGTCTTGCCATCGTCACTCGTACCCGTAGTGTAGATACTGCCTACCTCATAGAGCGGATTGCTTTCCCTGAACCAGGCGATATTATCATAGGAAGCCCACAGAATGATGCGATCATCATAGACGAAATCGTCTTCGCCAATCGTCTCTTTGCCGGAACGGTTGAAGCAAGGAATATCCTTACCGTTGAAGCGGGAGAAGAAGCAGAAAGCGTTGTTCTTGTAGTTGCCCAGACGAGCGCCGAACAAAGCCTCGTAGTTCCTATCCTGATTCTGCTTCACCAGGCAGTCCATCTCCACAATCGTGTTATTCTTGTGGATGTAGCCCGTATTGAAGGCCTGCTCACCAGTCGATTCGATAGCGTCCAACAGTGTGACCTCGTCAAAGTCGGCCCTGGACATTCCGCATCTCTCGCATTTGCCTATATTGTTCCATTCGTGATCGAGGGCTGGGATAGGCTCCGTTTCAGTCTTGTTGCAGAAGATACAAGTGTGGACTAGAAGGCCAGTTTCCGTACAGGTGGGATCGGTGATTTGTGTCATTTCGCTCCAGACATGGCCGTAGAAACTGCAATCACGAATTGCACCTCCCTGGTTGAGGTCGCCCACATAGGTGACATTGGCATCGCCGAACTTCTGCTGGTATGTGTCGAGGAAATGCGCATAGACATGCATCGTGGTTCCCTTTCCAGATTTGAAATCAGAGGTCCTCGTATTATTCCAATCCAGAGTGGTGGGGGTAGCATGACAATAGATGTCCGTCAGAGAATGGTTTGCATGGAATGAAAATTCGCCGATGCGTTTCAAGGTAGAAGGAATGACGACGGTAGATTCTTTGTGTGCTTGAAAAGTTAATGCGCCTACACCCGTCACACCTTCTCCTATGAAAATATGATCTATAGTCATTTGCACAGTATACCCTCCCGTTTCTAAATATTCGATATCTATCCATGGCTGAGGATTATTTTGTGAATAATTATAATCAGCAATATCACAGTTGTCGCCTACGGCTTGAGGGCTCTTGCAGATGGTGAGGATTTTCTCGTTATTATCGTTCTTGGTGACGAAGTAGTAGACATTCCTACCATTGTTCACATCGGGCCTGCCGCACCAGCCACCCTCTTCTTTGCCCCAAGGCCGATAGTCGGCTATGCCGCATCTGTTGCAAATGCCTTCATCGTTCCAGTCGTGGCCCAAAGCCTCAATTGCCACGTATAATGTAAGTCCGCAATAGGTACAAGTGTGGGATTGCGCGCCATTTTCCGTGCAAGTGGGTTCGGTTGTGACAACCCAATCACCCCAGATGTGGCCGTCCACTTCACAATCATGTCCATTCCCGTCATTCTTCACCTGGAGCGAAAGGTTCTTGAAGCACGGGCCGAACTGTCCAAGCCAATAGGCGCTGTCCTGACCTTCGACTATGAACTTCAGTTTGCGTGTGCCTGAAACCAGAATGAACTCATCGGTCTTGAAGAGCGTCCATTCCAGGAAGATACTGTTGTCGTCGAGCACGGTAACGGTAGAGAGCACATTGTTGCTATCATCCAGCATCTCGACGCGCACAATCGCAACAGTAGAGGCACGGCCATAGTTTTTCGGGTCCCATATTGCCTTTATCATAGCAGAAGCAATGCAGATCACATTTCCTGCGTCGATGTCCTCATTGCTGAAGTTCTTTTCCGACAGGACAATAGTCTGCGAGAGCGTGCATTTGAGATACGAGGAAGCCCAGTAGCTTGAGCCGTCTTCGTCTTGCCCGATGGCCCAACCGTCGCCGCCGTTAATCTTTTCCCAACCGTCGTAAGTGCCGTCGCAAGCCCCATTTGTCAGGAGTTCCACATAATCACCGGCCCAAGCCGTCAAAGCCCCCGAAAGAGCCACCAAAACAAGGAGTAATAATTTCTTCATAGGATAAGTTAAGGTTTAAAGTTTCGGAATTTGCCTGCAAAGTTACGAATAAATGAGAGCAGAACAAAATAAATATATTTATTTTTTTTTGCCGAATGGGAGAAACTTCGAGATTTATCTCAAAGTTACGAATAAGCGAGCAAAAAGCAAAAAGAAACCAAAGTTTTTCTTTTTATTATTGAGTTGACGAAGACAATCCGTGTAATCCGTGTTCTAAAAAAGTTTCTGTGCTTTCTGTGCTTTCTGTGTGATGTTTTAGCCCTAATCCCTATTCTTAGATGCTTTAGCACAAAGGCGCACCCCTAAGGTGCGGAACCCTAATCCCTATTCTCTATTCCCTATTCTTAGATGCTTTAGCACTATTCCTTGTTTCAACAACGCATACACCACAGCCACCTTGGCTTCCTTCGACAAACGGTTGGGATCGACCCCCTTGATGTAGATATCTGTAGTAAAGCTCGTCGGAGCATCCCAGAAGCCCAGACGGAAATCAGCCTTCGAGAAACTCGAAGTGATACAAAGCGTCGTCTTAGCCATGATAGGTTCGTCCGTCAGGCAAATGGAGACATCGGCAAGGCTCGGATAATCCACCAGTTCGATGTCAATGCTATTGGCAAGCGGCCTCTCCACGAAGCACACATCCACATCGGTATAAGCCCCCGTCCCAATCCAGACACATGTATCAGCGAGCAGCGAGTTAGAAGAAAAGCATAAAGAGACATCAGCAATAGCCGAGTTCTTCGTAAAATAGAAACCAACCGGCCTTGCAAACGTCACAGCCGAAACCATAACAAACAAAACCAAAAAAAGAATCCTTCTCATCAGTTTCCTTTGAGCTATTATAAGCTACTAAGCTATTAAGCTACTAAACTATTCAATCAATCCTCTCTATCTCTTCCAGTCTCTCAAATCACAAAGTGATTTTTGTGATTTTGTGATTTCTATTATTCCGCTGCCATTGGGTATTGAGGTTAGAATAAGAAATTAATTTGCAACATTAGTAACCCAACAATCATCCACATATATTGTTGTTCCATAGTAACTGTTTATGCCAAAGACGAAGTAATTGGCTTCAGGTGGCACTAGTATGGTTTCATCAAAAGTAAGCCACTTGTTTAGCTCGTGAGGGAAATATGCCAACCCATATCCTCCACCTCGAATGATACGTAAAGTGTATGTGTCGTAGAAATAATTCAGGGCTTCTGCTGAGATAGTGGACGATTCGGCTGATCGTGTTCTGAAATAACAATAAGTCCTAGTCCCTTTGTCCTTCCATTGCGTTATAGCATAGTGAAAGCGAATCCTTATTTTCTTGTTAGGAGTGACGGGAACAACCTGGTCTATTCTTGCCGTAGAGCCTTTTTCGCGAGATTGCATCTTGGCTGAATATTTCCCCTCACAAACTACGCTATAATCTCTTTTTACATTATAGTTATTATGACAGAGCCAATTCTTGGGCATATCGTAGGGAGAAAGAGGTATCCATTCTTCCAATCCGCCATTTATCAAGAGGTTTTGCCCCTCGTCAATATCCTCACCATCTTCGTCAGAATAGTTTATGATGTTTATTGGGTATGGGTCAGGCTCAATAAAATCTTCATACTTCTGCTTATCGCATC
>JAFYYO010000221.1 GCA_017557475.1 Bacteroidaceae bacterium | reverse complement strand
TGCTCTTATCCAAAAGAAGACTGGTTGAGTGAAAGCGAAGACGGATTCTATCATCTCAGCACGGTAGCTCAAGTAGAGTGGTTCTCTCAGATGGTAAGACTCGGTCATCATGGCGGTATGGACGTGAAGCTGGATGCCGACATTGATTTTGGCAGCGTTCCTAACGCTCATCTTCCCATTGGTACAAGCGGCCACAAGTACTGGGGTCACTTCGATGGTCAAGGTCATCGTATCATTGGCATGGTGCTGAACAATGACTTGGTACAGGACAATCCCAGCTATGACGGCAAGGGCTTCTTTGGCTCAGTTCGTGGTGGCGGTACCGATGATGTTTGGAATATCACAAAGGACAATCCTATTATCGAGAATCTGATTATTGATGCAAGCTGTTCTATCGAACACAACCAGAACTTCGCTGCTGGTGTTGTTGCTCACGTCAATGCCCGCATCGATACGAATAGTACTATCACTATCCGCTATTGCGGCAACGAAGCAGATGTGTTCACTACAGGCAAACAGGCTGCCGGTATTCTTGGTTGCGTAGAGGCAACAGAAGTAGGCCTCATAATCAAGCAGTGTTACAATACGGGTAACATCACTGGTCAGGCTGGCGAGAGTGCTGCCATTTGCGGATGGTCAGGTACTCCGAAGGACTATCTGACAAAGGAAGCAAGCGGTTGCTGGAACATTGGTGAAGTTACAGGCATCGACGGCAATGGCTACAACCTGATTCGTGCCGGCAAGCTCAACAACGAACTTTATCCTGCTCTTGTGAATTGCATCGACCTTTGCACAACAAATGGCGGCAATCAGGGCAAGGTTACTGTCAACACAGACGACCCCGTTGCAAGCGGCGAGCTTTGCTATCTCTTGAATGGCGACCAGTCTGAAATCACTTGGACACAGACTCTCGGCGAAGAGGCTATGCCTAATATGTGGGGCACTTCAAGCCAGGTTTATCAGGCAGGTACAGTCAATTGCGCTGGTGTTTCTGTTGGAAGCCTTACTTATAATAATGTAAGCGGCGAAACGATTGTGCTCGACCATAACTTCAACGAAGAGATGGGTATGTGCGACGTTTGCTACACCCAGTTCGAGGAACCCGCTCTTGTCGATGGTTGGTATGAACTCAAGAACGCTGGTAACGTGGAATGGTTCGGCGAGAAGATTGCTTCTGGCGACCTCACTATTAAGGGTAAGATGCTGAACGACATCAGCTTCTTCGATATTGAGAACCTCCACAGCCCCATCGGTCCTAATGCAGCCAACAAGTTCAACGGCACATTCGACGGCCAAGGCTATCGCATCAAGAACATGATTATCGAGCGTCCCACTGAAAGCAACGTCGGCTTCTTTGGCTGGCTGCGTGGTAACAACGCCAACACAACTGTCAAGAACCTCATCATCGACGAAAGTTGCTCTATCCACGGCTACAATCGCGTAGGTGGTATCACAGGTACTTATCAGAATAGCGGTATGACCATTACCATTGAGAACGTCGTGAACGAAGCAACCGTAACTGCTGAGCACCAAGATGCTGGCGGTATCTTTGGCGGTCACGATGCCGGAACTCCGACAATTATCGTTCGCAACTGCATGAACATCGGTACCATCACTGCTAAGAACGAGAACCCCTATGCCGGAGCACTCTGCTGCTACATGGGTGTTGATGCTGGTACTTCTCTGATTGAGAACTTCGTGAACCTTGGCGTAGTCAATGGTCACATGGGCGGCAACATAGGTCGTCACAACATCACCAACGTTACGAACCTCATCGACCTCTCCGATACAAATCCCGACGGCACTACCAACGGCCACAACGACGGATTCGACTCTGGTCTCGAGAAGACTGACATCGCAAACGGTAAGCTCGCTTACACAGTAGGTTGGGGTCAGCTCATCGGCACAGACGCAATTCCTTATCCCCTCAACGAGACTGAGGTCTTCTATGTAGGCGATGCAGGCTATGCTACTCTCTATGACGCTACCACAGGCTACGAGCTGAACGGCGATGCTCAGGCTTATATTGCATTCCTGAACAGCTCTTGGCTCGAACTTACCGAAATAGCTGACATTCCTGCCGAGACAGCAGTTATCTTGACTGGTACCTACTACAACCTCTTGGCTACCGATGCTACCAGCGACGTTTCTGCTAACGAGCTTCTGGGCACAGCAGCCGATACCGAAGCCGACGGCACAATGTATGTTCTCGCTAAGCCAGAAGACAAGCCTATCGGCTTCTACAAAGCAACCGCAGGCACTGTCATCCCAGCTGGTAAGGCTTACTATCAGAGCACAAGCGGAGCAAAGGCCTTCTACTTCTTCGGCGACGACGCAACTGGCATTGAAATGGTCAATGGTCAATCTTCAATGGTCAATGAGATTTACAACCTCGCAGGTCAGCGTCTCCAGAAGATGCAAAAGGGCATCAACATCGTTAACGGAAAAAAAGTATTGTTCTAATGAAGAAGACATATTTAATGCCTGCCCTGCAGGTCGAGGAAGCTATGGCAGCAGAGATGCTTGCTCTGAGCCTTCCCATCAATGATGACGAAGTGGATGGCGGCAACGCCCTCACAAAAGAAGATGACGCCTGGGATGTCTGGGGAGAAGACTAGTTC
>JAFYYO010000023.1 GCA_017557475.1 Bacteroidaceae bacterium | reverse complement strand
TTTCAATGCTTCATATGGATGCGGATAAGCTTCTCTGCGCAGAATCGTCTGGATAGCTTCCGCACAAACTGCCCAACAACCTTCCAGGTCGCGACGTATCGCCTCTTCGTTCAGGACGAGTTTCCGCAGTCCCTTCAATGTACTCTGAATGCTGATGAGCATGTGTCCCATAGGAACGCCGACATTCCTCAATACCGTCGAATCCGTGAGGTCTCTTTGCAGACGGCTGATAGGCAGCTTCATGCTGAGGTGCGACAGGATGGCGTTTGCGATGCCGAGGTTGCCTTCGGAGTTCTCGAAGTCGATAGGATTCACTTTGTGCGGCATGGCGCTTGAGCCGACTTCGCCTGCCTTAATCTTCTGGCGGAAGTATTCCATCGAGACATACTGCCAGAAATCTCGGTCGAGGTCGATGATGATGGTATTGATGCGCTTCATCGCGTCGAACACAGCACCAAGCGGATCGTAGTTGCTGATCTGTGTGGTGAACTCTTCTCGTTCCAGTCCCAGGCTCTCTTTAGTAAATTTGCGGCCAAACTCGCGCCAATCGTATCCTGGAAAAGCTACGTGATGAGCGTTGAAGTTGCCCGTTGCTCCGCCAAACTTGGCTGTGAGCGGGCAAGCGCGAAGCATTTCGAGCTGGCGTTTCAGACGATAGACGAACACCATCACCTCTTTGCCCAGTCGCGTGGGACTTGCAGGCTGTCCGTGAGTCTTGGCAAGCATAGGAACCTCTTTCCACTCCTCTGCAAACGCTTCAAGTTGAGCGATAAGTTCCTCGAGCAGAGGATAATAGACCTGCTCCAAAGCCTCTTTTATGCTCAGGGGAACGCTGGTGTTGTTGATATCCTGACTTGTGAGGCCGAAATGGATGAACTCCTTGTACTGTTCAAGGCCGCCGATTTCGTCGAACTTCTCCTTGATGAAGTACTCCACAGCCTTCACGTCGTGGTTCGTCACCATTTCGATGTCCTTAACACGCTGGGCATCCTGCTCCGAGAAGTTGCGATAGATGTCGCGAAGCTGCTCGTCGCTGACGGGAATATCCTTCAGTTGAGGAAGGGGCAAATGCGTGAGTGCGATGAAATATTCCACTTCAACGCGGACACGATAGCGAATCAGAGCATACTCCGAAAAGTACGCAGCCAAGGGTTCAGTCTTTCCTCTGTAACGCCCATCAATAGGCGAAACGGCCGTCAGCATGTTCAGTTCCATATATCTTTATGTAATGTGTGGTCTTGAAAAACGCGTGCAAGGACGGTGCAAACCGAGTGCAATCAAACCTGCTTGATTGCCGAGGTACAGCCCGTTCTAGCCATGCATACTCATTTTTGCGCGTGCAAAGGTACAACATTTTGGGCGAACTACAAAAGGAAAACAAAAGTTTTTCTTTTTTTTAACTTGTGAGGGCTCGAGACAACTCGTGTGTCGTGACCAAACATAACGTGTTATGTTGGCGATCATAACGTGGAATGTTTGTAATCATAACGTGGAATGTTGGCAATCATAACGTGGAATGTTTTGCAAATACTCTGGGAGTGTTTCCTGACGCATTGAATAAAAAATGCTCCCTCGATGCTCGTAATTGAAAATTTTTGGCTATCTTTGTTCGCAGAAACTAACAAAACACTAACCTATAACCCATAACCTATAACCAATTATGGAGAAAATAATCGGACTTATCGACGCGCCGTTCACACCTTTCTATGCGAATGGCGACGTGAACTTAGAACCCATTCCTGCCTATGCTAAGATGTTGAAGAAGAACGGCTTGAAGGGCGTGTTCATCAACGGAAGCAGTGGCGAAGGCTATATGCTCACCTCTGAAGAACGAATGAGGCTTGCGGAAGCTTGGATGAAGGCTGCTCCTGAGGACTTCAAAGTGATCGTTCATGTGGGCAGTTGTTGTGTTCGCGAGAGCAAGAAACTTGCCGAACATGCCCAGAAAATCGGGGCTTGGGGCATCGGAGCGATGGCTCCACCGTTCCCAAAGATTGGCCGCATCGAGGAACTCGTGAAGTATTGCGAGGAGATTGCGGCAGGTGCTCCGTCCCTACCCTTCTATTTCTACCACATCCCAGCCTTTAATGGAGCCTTCTTGCCTATGGTCGAGTTCCTCAAAGCAGTTGACGGTCGCATCCCCAACTTCGCGGGTATCAAGTACACATTCGAGAGTCTGTACGAATACAACCAATGTCGACTCTACGGAAACGGCAAGTTCGACATGCTTCACGGGCAAGATGAAACCATCCTTCCTTGCTTGGCTATGGGCGGAGCAAAAGGCGGAATCGGAGGCACAACCAACTATAACGGAAAGAATCTGGTTGGTATCATAGACGCCTGGAACAGAGGAGATTTGCAATCGGCACGTGAACTTCAGGATTATTCGCAGAAGGTCATCAACGTCATCTGCCATTTTCGTGGGAACATCGTAGGTGGTAAGCGAATCATGAAGCTGATAGGTCTCGACTTGGGACCCAACCGAACTCCCTTCCAGAACATCACTCCAGAAGAGGAGATACAACTTCGAAAGGAACTGGACGAAATAGGTTTCTTCCAACATTGTAACGAATTCTAAGTATGGATAAAAAGCGTCTATTCTTTGCGACGGCTTTGTGCCTTTGCATTATAACTCAGGCTTTTGGGCAAATCAAGGTGGCTTGTGTGGGCAATAGCGTAACCTACGGCTATGGCCTGCAAGACCGTGAGCACGATTCCTACCCTGTTCGCCTGCAGGAAATGCTGGGCGAAGGCTACGAGGTGGGCAACTTCGGACATTCTGGTGCTACCTTATTATATAAAGGACATCGTCCCTACATCAATCTGCCGGAGTTTCATCAGGCACTCAACTTCAAGCCGGATTGGGTAGTCATCCACTTGGGTTTGAACGACACAGACCCTCGCAATTGGCCGGACTGGAAGGAGGAATTCATCCCCAACTATCGTGCTTTGATAGATTCCTTCCGCGTCGTGAACCCGGAAGCCCGCATCCTCGTCTGCAAGATGACGCCCATCTTCGACCGCCATTCTCGCTTCCAAAGCGGCACACGCGATTGGCACGCTCAAATACAACAGGCCATCGAGCAGATTGCGCAAGGGTCTGGAGCCCAAATCATCGACCTTTGGACGCCCCTGCATAGTCGTCCGGACCTCTTCCCCGATGCTCTTCATCCCAATCCTGAAGGGGCGAAGATTTTGGCAAAGACCGTCTATAGCGCACTTACGGGCAACTATGGAGGTCTGCAACTGCCGCCTGTCTTTTCCAATGGAATGGTCTTGCCGCGCAACGAACCCATTTGGGTAGAAGGACTTTCCGATGCTCGTCGCAACATCAAGGCAACTTTAACTCGCAACGGCAAAGTGGTTCATGAGTGCAATAACTTCTCGAATGCCAGCGGCTTATGGTACTTGGAATTGCCCGACATGAAGGCCGGCGGTCCTTATACGCTTACCTTCACCGCCACGCCTCTGAATCCTGACCATTATCACTTCTATTATCCCGAGAAGTATCCTTATCAGCTCAAGAACTTGACAAAAGCCAAGGCGCAGACACTAACGATTGATAGTGTATATTTCGGCGACATTTGGTTGGCCAGCGGACAATCGAACATGGAGCTTAGGGTTGACCAATGTAACACGCTCGAGCAGGACCTTGCCGATGCCAAACGTCTTGCAGGTCGCCTACATCTATATAATATGCCGGCACGAGCAAGGACTGATGCTGTGGAATGGGACGATAGCGTGCTTCGCTACACCAATGAACTTCGCCACATGGACTTTCAAGGATGGAAGACGGCATCGCCCGAGTCGGTTCGCGCTTTCTCCGCCGTCGCCTTCAACTTCGGGCGTGTTCTTTGCGATAGCCTGCCCGATGTTCCCATCGGAATCATTTGTAACGCCGTCGGTGGCTCAACAACAGAGTCCTGGATTGACCGCTCGACGCTCGAATGGGAGTTTCCAAACATCCTGCACGACTGGCGTAATGGCGACTTCGGACAGGCTTGGGCTCGTGGACGAATGAGCCAGAACATAGCCCACGCTCTCAATAAAGAATCATCGGCTTACAATCCGTTGCAACGCCATCCCTACGAGCCTGCCTATCTCTTCGAGGCTGCTATCGCCCCACTCGGTCATCTGCCCATTCGTGGCGTTATCTGGTATCAGGGAGAAAGCAATGCTCACAATATCGAGGCACACGAAAAGCTGTTCAATCTCCTTGAGCTATCCTGGCGAAAATACTTTGCTCAACGTTGGATGAGTGAGTTCCACAAGAAGCATACTCTACCCTTCTACGTCGTACAACTCAGCAGTCTGCCGCGTCCTTCATGGCCCGCGTTCCGCGACAGTCAACGTCGCTTGGCCTCCGAGTTGCCAGATACATGGATAGCTGTCAGCAGCGACCTTGGCGATCCTGCCGATGTTCACTACCGCACTAAGCGTCCCGTTGGCGAGCGTCTGGCGTTGCAAGCACTCAAACACACCTACGGTCATCAGTTGGAAAGCGAAGGTCCAACGCCTCGTTATGTTGCTCGAGGAATGGACAACAGCATCGTTGTGGCTTTCGACCACGCAGACGGCCTGACCTGTACAAAGGGCTTCGAGATTGCCGCATCCGATGGTATGTTCTATCCAGCCGACATCAAAATAGAAGACGACAAGATTCTTCTCTCATCGCCTTCCGTTAAATATCCTAGATTTGTCCGTTACGGCTGGAGCGGCTTTACTGATGCCGACCTCCGCAACGCTCAAGGTCTTCCTGCATCAACCTTCTATTCTCCAACGAGGTAGAAGAGTAACGTCTACACGTCCAGGGTGTATCCTTCGCGGTATTTATAGTGCAAGAGCTTGGTGGCTTCTGGGTCGTCCATGAACTTCTGCACGATGGGGTTCCACTTGAGGGGACGTCCAAGCTCGATGGCGATGTTGCCGAGGTTGCAAACTGTGCAGGAGGTATGGCCTGTCTCTACTGGGCAGTTGGGATCGACATGCGCCTTGACAGCATCAACCCAAATGCGACGATGAGCCGATTGTGACTCATAAGCCCCCTTTTCAACACCGAGGTCCATCTTCTCGAACTTCTTGTCGGAAGCACGAAGCGAGCCTCTGCAAACCTTTATCCAACCATTCTCGCCATAGATCTGCAGGCCTTGTTCGCTGCCGTTGTAGGGTTCCTCGGTGACGATGATGCCGTTGTCGTACTCAAAAGTAAGCTGTTCATAGGGTCCGTAGCCTGCAGGACTAATCTTGACAGGACCGCCGTTGCCGTCTTTTCCGATGGCCCATTGTGCGATGTCGAACATGTGAGCGCCCCAGTCGGTCATCAGTCCGCCGCCTGTTACCTTGTACCATCGCCAAGCTCCCCAAAGCTGTTCGTCGTGGTTCTCATCGATAAAGGGATCGAATTCTTGGTTGTACCAGACAGAAGTGGGCAGCGGGCCGAGCCATTTGTCCCAATTCAAGCCAGCAGGCACCTCTTGCTTCGGCAGGTTGCAGGGCACAGGAGCCGCGCTGACGGGATTTGCCGCGTTGCGTCCACAATGCACTTTTATCCTGTCGATCTTGCCGAGAATGCCTTCCCGACAGAGTGTGGCGGCATGTATGAACTCGCCGCTGCTGCGCTGCTGACTTCCTACTTGCAGGATTCTGCCATACTTGCGAACGGCCTTTACAAGCTGTTGTCCCTCGTATATGGTAAGCGTGAGAGGCTTCTCGAGATATACATCTTTTCCAGCCTTGCAGGCAGCGATAGCAATGATGGCGTGCTGATGGTCGGGCGTAGCGATGACAACGGCATCGATATCCTTGCGAGCCAGCAAGTCCTGATAGTCCTCGTAGAGATCCACCTTCACTTTCTTCTCGCCTTTCGACTGATAGTATTCCTTGACACGACGTTCGAAGCGATTGCGCTTGATGTCGTACACATCACAACCCGCCAAGACTCGAACATCGTCGAACGCCATAAAGGTGCTCAGCAGATACATCGCCTGTTGGCCCAATCCGATGAAACCCAGGTTGACCTTACTGTTTGCAGACTTGGCAGCGACAGCAGCCGGAGCCGCAGCATGAACAAGACTCGTGGGGGCAGCCACTGCAGCGGCACCCAATGCACTCACTTTCAGGAAATCTCTTCTTTGCATAGTATTACAGGTTTTAGTTGTTAGTATTTCGACCACAAAGATAATGAAAATAATTGAATTATAACGACAGCATAACAAAAAAAATGCGTTCGAATCTGTCTTTAACAACATTATATTCTTAAAACGCAGGTTGCGATTGTAGAAACGCAGGCTGCATTTGTAGAGATGCAAGTTGCGATTATAGAAACGCAAGCTGCGATTGGAGAATTAAACGAGCTAAACAGGAGCTCTAATCTGTTCAAAATGTATTAATGTCCACTCCCCTCTTTCCCACATTTCTTACTTTCTTGGCGCAAGATGCTCGTAATTGGGAAAATTTTCGTATATTTGCAGAGCGAACTAATACCGACAAAACTTAAAACTACACCTTCATGCGAAAAATAACAGCGATTCTCTATATCCTCTTTTTCCTTTTTGTAGGACTTTGCTACGCACAGAACAACATTATCGTCACTCCAGTTGGCGAGATGGAGCGAGCTGTTTCAGGGCACTTTGCGGGCATTGTTGACGGGCAACTCAAAACTTGGGGCGGATGCAATTTCCCTGATGTGCCTTGTGCCGAAGGCGGACAGAAAGTCTTTTATCCAAAGGCATATGGAGCGAGTGTGGCTGTTCCGGAAGGGACTGTGTATTTGGGTGGCTTGAATGAAAACGGCTCAGACAATTCCGTCAGCCCTGCATATCTACCCTCTCTTCCAAAGCCCCTCGACAACTTTGCTGCTTGTTATGGGACAGACAGAATCTTCGTAGCAGGCGGTCAGTCGAATGGTAACCTTAATAAAGATGTTTATGCACTCGATTGGCCAGACGGCAAAGAATGGGTGAAGCTCTGCGAACTGCCTGATTCAGGACGTTTGCAACCTTGCATGGCTGTGCAGAACGCTCCCGAAGGTAAAGCGCTCTACATCTTTGGAGGCTATAGTAAAGACGTTTATACTTATGGCTTGAAACTCAATTTGAAGTCGCTCGAATGGTCAAAAACTTCCCCGCTTGAAGGGGCTGCGATTGTCGGCTCTTGCTCTTCGACTTGCGGCTACAGCCACATCCTCTTCTTTGGAGGCGTGGACTACGACATTTTCCTCTCTGCCATTCAAGGAAAGCAAGATGAGAACTACCTTCGCCACGAGCCTTCGTGGTACAAGTTCCGCCAAGATGTGCTGGCTTATCATACGATTACAGACTCTTGGACGACCATTCCAGGCGACAGTTTGCTGGCTCGAGCTGGAGCTGCTCTGACGCCTTTCGACGGAGGTTGGTTCTATAGTGGCGGCGAGACGATGCCTGGCATTCGGTCGAATCAAATCTCTCGCATCGAGACGAAACGCGACACTTCTTTTGGTTGGCTTAATTGGACGGTTCTTGCTCTCTACTTGGCTGCCATGCTGGGAATGGGCATCTACTTTATGAGGCGAGAGAACGGAGCAGAAGATTTCTTCAAAGGAGGCGGTCGAGTTCCTTGGTGGGCAGCAGGCATCAGTATTTATGCAACGATGCTCAGCGCCATCACCTACATGGCGATTCCAGCCAAAGCCTACGCAACGGACTGGACTTACTATCCGATGCTTTGGATGATTCCCGTCGTGGGTTTTCCCGTTATATGGTACTACCTACCCTACTTCCGCAGAAGCAAGGCAGCATCGGCTTACGCGATACTCGAGGAGCGCTTCAACACAGCCACTCGACTCCTGGCATCTTCGCTCTTTTGTATTTTCATGGTAGCAAGAATGGCCCTCGTCATGTACCTGCCTTCGCTTGCCCTCACCGCAGTTACAGGCATCGACATTTACCTTTGCATCATCCTGATGGGACTCGTTACCATAATATATTGTACGATGGGCGGCGTGGAAGCGGTTATCTGGGGAGACGTGGTACAAGGTTGCATCCTTGTGGGAGGCGCTATCTTTGCTGCTCTTTACCTATGGGGCAACACCGAAGGCGGCTTCTCTGGAGCATGGGATCTGGCAGTCGATAACGACAAATTGCGCCTCTTCATCTGGAGTATGGACTACCGAAGAGTCACGTTCTGGGTAGCAATCATTGGCGGCGGACTAGCCAACAACCTGATTTCTTACACGAGTGACCAGACGGTCATCCAGCGCTACATGACCACAAAGGACGAGAAGAGCGCAGGTCGAAGCATCCTCGTAAACGGCTTTATGAGTGTCTTCATCTCCGTTGCATTCTACTTCATCGGCACAGGTCTCTACACTTTCTACAAGACGCATCCAGCGAGCTTAGACATCACAATGCAGCAAGGCGATGCCATCTTCCCGTACTTCATGATGAGTCAAATGCCCGCAGGTATTGCAGGACTGCTGATTGCCGCCATATTCGCCGCTACGATGAGTACGATTTCGAGCAATATCAATAGTGTCTCGACGGCTTTCTGCGTGGACTTCGTGCAGCGATTCCGTCCCTCAATCAAAGACTCGACGCTACTGAAAGTTGCCCGTTGGACGTGTGTAGTGAGCGGAATGATGGGCTTGGGAATCGCTTTGTTGATGGCCACATGGGACATCGCCTCGCTCCTTGACTACTTCAACACCATTCTTGGCCTGCTGACAAGCGGTCTCGGAGGCCTCTTCGTAATGGCCATCTTCTTCCCTCGCATTAAAGGCGGAGCTGCTCTGACAGGCTTCATAGCAGGCGAGTTGGTGGTCTTCCTGATGTATCTCTACACGGATGTCAACTTCTTCCTCTTTGGCGCAACAGGAATCGTGGTGAGTGTGATTGTGGCGTGGATGCTAAGCCTGGCTGGCCCCCTCCCCGCTCCAAGAAATGATAAATGAATAAAAAATAAATAATATGGTTGATTTCAATTTGTTAGCTGCTCAATACAAGAGCGAACTGCTGGAGAGGGTGATGCCTTTCTGGATGGAGAACAGTATAGACAAAGAGTTCGGTGGTTATTTCACCTGCATCGAACGAAACGGCGAGGTCTATGATACCGACAAGTTCATTTGGCTGCAAGGCCGCGAGGTATGGATGTTGGCAACGCTTTACAACAAAGTGGAGAAGAAGCAGGAGTGGCTTGATGCTGCCATTCAGGGAGCCGAGTTCCTGAAGAAATACGGACACGACGGCAACCTGAACTGGTACTTCTCGCTCGATCGCGAAGGTCGTCCACTCGTTGAGCCCTACAATATCTTCTCCTACACCTTTGCCGTCATCGCTTTCGGACAACTCTACAAAGCGACTGGCATTCAGGAGTATGCCGACATTGCGAAGAAGACTTTCGACATCGTGCTCGCCAAGCGAAACAATCCGAAAGGCCGTTGGAGCAAAGCGGCTCCTGGTGCTCGTGCGCTCAAGGATTTCGCCCTTCCCATGATTCTCTGCAACGTCGCCCTCGAGATTGAGGACCTGCTTGACCCCAAGTTCTTGAAGGAAACCATCGACATCTGTTTGCACGAAGTTCTCGATGTATTCTATCGTCCTGAACTCGACCTCGTTGTAGAGCATGTAAGCAAGGACGGAAAGCTGGTCGACTGCCACGAAGGACGTCTCTTGAATCCCGGTCATGCCATCGAAGCGATGTGGTTCATCATGGACCTCGGAAAGCGTTTGGGACGCAAAGACCTCATAGAGAAAGCCGTGCACATTGCCCTTCGCGAAGCCGAATATGGTTGGGACAAAGAGTTTGGCGGCATCTTCTATTTCATGGACCGTTTGGGCAGGCCTCTTCAGCAGCTTGAATGGGACCAGAAGCTTTGGTGGGTTCACATCGAGACGCTCATCACCATGATTAAGGGCTTCGAGTTGACGGGAAGCCAGGAATGCCTCGATTGGTTCATGAAGGTTCACGAGTACGTTTGGGACCACTTCATGGACCCGGAATATCCCGAATGGTTCGGCTATCTGAATCGTCGCGGCGAAGTGCTCCTGACCCTTAAAGGCGGTAAGTGGAAAGGCTGTTTCCATGTTCCAAGAGGCTTGATGCAAGTCTATCAAACGTTGGAACGGATAGCGCAGCGAGAGCAATAACAAGCCTTGTTTGGTTATTGCCGAGTCGTAATAG
>JAFYYO010000220.1 GCA_017557475.1 Bacteroidaceae bacterium | reverse complement strand
GCCTACAGGACCTGTCAGATAGACCATTTCGCCTTCTTTCACCGAGAAGTTCACTTTCTCGAGGACAAGATGCTCGTCCTGATAGATATCGACATCTTTATAATTGAGAATCATATTCGATGAGGTTTAGTGTTTCTTCCATCCTGGATTGTGACGTTCCATGAGCTCCCTAGCCATATCTTCTATGCGAAGGCCTTTGCTTGTAAGGAGAACGATGAGGTGATAGAGCATGTCGGAACCCTCGTAAATGAGCCTTTCGTTCGTGCCGTTCGTGGCTTCGATGACGAGTTCCAATGCCTCCTCGCCCACCTTTTGAGCCATTCTGTTCAAGCCGTCCTTGAAGAGTGAAGTTGTGTAACTTCCTTCGGGCATCTCTTCGTGACGCTTCTCGATGAAGTCGTTGAGCTCGGACAAGAAGAGGAGCGGATTCGGACGATTCTCTTCTCCCCAGCATGTATCGGTGCCTTTGTGGCAGGTAGGACCTTCGGGATTGGCTTTGATAAGCAAGGTATCGTTGTCGCAATCGACCTTGATATCGACCAGATGAAGGTAGTTGCCACTTGTCTCGCCCTTTGTCCAAAGGCATTGACGGGAACGGCTGAAGAACGTAACAATCCCAGTTTCCTGAGTCTTTTTGAGTGCTTCCTCGTTCATATAGCCAAGCATAAGCACCGTCTTTGTTGTGGCATCTTGAATGATAGCAGGCACTAAGCCGCCACACTTGTCGAAATCTATGTTCAATTCACAATTCATAATTCACAATTCGTAATTATTTCCTCCCCCTTTAGGGGGGAGTTAGAGGGGGTCTATATTCTAACGTTAATCTTCTCTTTCCTTAGATATTCCTTTAGTTCTGGGATGCTTATTTGTCCGAAATGGAACAAGCTTGCAGCAAGGGCTGCATCTGCCTTTCCCTTTGCAAACACATCGCGGAAATCCTCCATCTTGCCTGCTCCACCACTTGCGATGACGGGAATAGTCAGTTCTGAAGCGAGACGAGCGAGCGCTTCACAGGCAAAACCTTGTTTCACGCCATCGTGATTCATACTGGTAAACAGGATTTCTCCTGCACCTCTATCGTTCACTTCCTTTGCCCACTCAAAGAGGTTTCGGTCTGTTGGGATGCGTCCGCCGTTGAGGAAGCAAGTCCAAGTTCCGTCTTTCTCCTGGGCATCTATCGCAACCACACAAACCTGACTGCCAAAATGACTGACTATCTCGTCAATGAGCTCTGGGCGACGAAGGGCTGCACTATTGATGCTGATCTTGTCCGCTCCAGCCGAGAGCATCCTCTCCACATCGGCCAATTCGCTGATTCCGCCGCCTACGGTAAAGGGAATGTCTATCTCTGCAGCCACTTTCTGCACCATATCCGTGAAGGTTTTGCGTCCTTCGTGACTGGCGGTAATGTCGAGGAAGACGAGCTCATCCGCACCTTGTTGGCTGTAGATCTTGCCGAGCTCCACAGGATCGCCTGCCTGTCTGAGTTGCAGGAAGTTAGTGCCTTTGACGGTCTGGCCGTCCTTGACATCCAAACAGGGTATGATTCTCTTTGCTAACATGCAGCGATTCTTAGATCCTTTAAGTCAATTTTGCCTTCGTAATATGCTTTGCCAAAGACGACTGCGGGTATTCCGGCAGCCTCGAGAGCGAGGATGTCTTCCGTACTTCCCACGCCTCCGCTTGCAATGAGATGGCAGAGGGGATAGCGCTTCATGATGCTCTTGTAGAGCTCAATCGCGGGACCTTCGAGGGTGCCGTCTCGACTTATCTCCGTGCAGAGCACATTCTTTGTGCCTTCCTTCATATAGAGTTCGAGGAAGTCCTCAAGCTTGACGTCCGAATCTTCCTTCCAGCCGTTGATTGAGACCATTCCTTCTCTTACATCGGCACCCAATATGAGTCGTTCTGCACCATACTTTTCGAGCCAACGAAGGTAGCGTTCAGGTTCAGTTACTGCAAGGCTTCCTACTGTCACCATTGAGGCTCCAGCCTCGAAAGCCTTTTCGAGGTCATCATCGCTCTTAATGCCTCCGCCGAAGTCGACGATGAGTCCCGTCTGAGTCGTGATATTACGAAGGGCTGCGAGATTGATTACATGCTTGCTCTTAGCTCCGTCGAGGTCGACGACATGAAGGCGACGCATGCCCAAATCCTCAAACTGCTGAGCCATTTCGAGCGGGTCTCCATAGACCTTCTTCGTGTCGTAGTCGCCTTTCGTAAGCCTTACGCACTTGCCTTCGATAATGTCTATTGC
>JAFYYO010000219.1 GCA_017557475.1 Bacteroidaceae bacterium | reverse complement strand
GGGGGACTGAGCCGAGGTCATAATAACGATGATTTGTGAGGTTCGTAGCCTGCACATAAAGCTGATAACGAGGTGCTTCCCACTTCATCTTGGCATCGAGCATGAAATAAGGATGATAGGGAACGAGTTCGCCGCCACTCAGATAGCTCCCCACTCGCTCTTGCCAACGGAAATCCCAACTCATGGAAAGACGATTGTAGATGCGATGAGAGAGGTTCGCTACGACTTTATGCCGCAGGTACTCCATCGCAACATTGCTCTTCACAACGCCTTCTGCATCGTGTTTTGTCTGGTGGATGAAAGTATAACCAAAGCTAAGAGAACGCACCCAAGTATTGCGGTCAAGAAGTTCGGATGGCAAGATTTTCCCTTGAACCTGCATGCCGACATTATCGAGGTCGAAGCTGGCAGTATGGAAGATGTCGTCCGCCGAATACATCACCCAGTCAATCATCTGTGTGCCACGATGATAGAAGGCTTTTGCCGAAGCCTCTGCCCCACTCCATCGATGCTCGGCTCCAAGCGAAAAGGAGTGATTGTGCTCTGGTTTGAGGTCGCGATTGCCCTCGTGAGTCGGGCTCTTGTAGTAAAGTTCAGTAAAGGTGGGCAAGCGGAAACCTTTATTGTAAGAAAGGAGAAGTTTCCAGCGAGAACTAGGACGATAAGCTACGTCGATGCCCGGATAGAGGCGAAAACAATGGTCGATGCTCGATGTCATGCTTGCCATCAGCCCTGCAGAAAGCATCCAATGCTTCAGCAGGATGTTGTGTTCCAGACAGAAGGAAACGCTTGTACGGTTGTCGCTTCGAGTATAGACGCCCCGCGGAGACATATCTTTTCCGATGTTCGAGCTAACGATGTGTTCGTGACGAAGCAGTGCAGAGAGGGCCGTCTTGCCGAGCTTCCAGCTAAAGTGACCGCCAGCATTAAGGCCGTAAACATCTGTCCGATGGAAGTTCTCGCCGAAAGTAGAGTTATGTATCAGCTCGAAGTTGTCCCACGAACGATTCCAAAAGACCTGCGGCGTGAAGTGGAACTTGCCTTTCGTCTCAGCACTGACGCTTGTCATAAGTCGCTGATTGCGTTCGTATTGGTCAGGATAGTTGGCGCTGTAGAAGGTGTTGGCTCCGTAGTTCTTCTTCGTGAAACCGAACTGCCAGTCGAGCTGCAAGGCATCATTCTCGAAGTCGCCTTGATAATAAAGTTGTCCCTTCTGCCACCCACTATTGAGTGTGCCGCCATCGCTCCTGCCGCCACTTCCGCTAATGCGGTTCGAAAGCTTGCCTGTAGGGAAAGACAAACGCGCTTCACCTTCTGCAGTACCGTAGGAGCCACCTCTTGCAGCAAGTTCTATGCTTTGCTCTTTTTCGTGCTTGGTAACAATGTTGATTGCGCCGCCAAAGCTTTGTCCACCATAGATGCGACTTGCAGCGCCTTCGAGCATCTCGATGCGTTCAATGTCGCTGATGCTTACAGGGAAGTCTGCCGAAAGATGTCCCGTTTGTGGATTGCCGATGTCGATGCCGTTGAGCAGCAACGTGACCTGGTCGAAAGTGCCGCCATCGATGCTGATGTCCGTCTGAACGCCAAAACCTCCGCGCTGCCGAACATCCACACCAGCGACTATCTTCAAGAGGTCGTTGACGCTTTGAGCCGCCGCTTGTTCTATGTCTTGACGAGTGAGGACTGAGACGAGCCTTGCCGATTGCAACTGCGAAAGCGGTGCCATCGTACCGCTCACAAGAAGTTCAGACAATTCCAGCCCCCCTTCTATATCTCCCCTTAAAGAGGGAACCTCATGTTCCTCCCCCTTTAGGGGGGAGCCAGAGGGGGTCCGTGCCGCAACGCTAAGCGTTGCGACGCTCAGGACGCCTATACAAATCTGTCGATGAAGACTGGCAAAGGCACAATAGCCCTTACGGGCAAACTGCCGCCAAGTGATTATATGAGCGTCATTCCTGCTTCCTTGCATTCCTGTCTCATCTCGTTTGGCCAGATGCTGGCCTGCGTTTCGCCAATATGAGCCTTATGCAGAAGCACCATACAGAGTCGGCTCTGCCCGATGCCTCCGCCAATGGTCAAAGGCAAAGTGTCTCCCAAAAGACGCTGATGGAAGTAAAGCTCCTTGCGTTCTTCCTTTCCTTGCAGGGCGAGCTGTTTGAGAAGGGCTTCCTTATCGACACGAATACCCATCGAACTGAGTTCGATACTTCTGTTAAGAGTCGGATACCAAACAAGCAAGTCGCCGTTCAGTCCCATGAAACCGCTCTCGTTGGGCGTGCTCCAATCGTCATAGTCGGGAGCTCGATTGTCGTGCACTTCGCCATTACTGAGCTTGCCTCCTATACCTATAATAAATACAGCGCCGTAGGTCTTGCAAATCAAATCCTCTCGCTCTTTCGGAGTCTTATCGGGATAGAGTTGCAGAAGCTCTTCGCTGTGAACGAAATGAATATCTTCCGGCAGGAAAGGCTTCAGCTGAGGATAGTTCTCGCAAACATAGAACTCAGTACGCAGAATTGCGCTATAAATCTTCGAGACAATGCGACGCAGATAGGCTTCATTGCGGTTCTCACGAAGCAGAACACGTTCCCAGTCCCACTGATCGACATAGAGGCTGTGGATGTTGTCAAGCTCCTCATCGGCTCGAATAGCGTTCATATCTGTAACGATGCCGAAGCCAGGTTTCGTCTTGTACTCTGCGAGTGTAAGACGTTTCCACTTTGCAAGGGAATGTACCACTTCAGCCGTGGCATCGTTCATATCCTTGATGGGGAAGCTTACGGGACGCTCCACTCCATTCAGGTCGTCGTTGATGCCAAGTCCACGAAGCACGAAAAGCGGCGCAGTTACTCGACGCAACCTTAGCTCTGTAGAGAGACTGCTCAGGAAGAAGTCCTTGATTTTCTTGATTGCCTGCTCCGTTTGATTCAGGTCAAGCAAAGCAGTGTATCCGTCAGGCTTTAAGAGTTTACTCATATCGTTTCTTTCAAAATTGCATGCAAAGGTACTGCTTTTATTTCAAATTGTCAAACAAAACATGCAAAAAAGTTACATATCACCACATTATTATCCCTTTAGCATATAATATGCATTTCTTATACGAAGTAAAAAGCCTGCCGCAAGAGAACGACAGGCTTTTCTTATTATCTTATTTTATTCTCCTATTGTCCAGCCATGATGTTGAGGACGGTTACGAGGTCGGCTATGTCAACTACAGGGTTGCCATATTCGTCTTTGTCTCCGTTCACATTTGCATTACCCGCAACGGGTTGCCCTGCCATCGCGTTCAAGACACTTACGGCATCAGCTATATCAACCGTTCCATCCATGTTGACGTCGCCTTTGATTGATGCAGAGAGATAGCCGGGATTGCTTGTTCCGCCGTCAATATGGGCATAAGATGCATCAACGTGATTAGCGTCATAGGTCGTGCCTTTCTCGCCTACGAGACTGGTGCAGCCATAGAACATGTAATCGGAACGTGTGAGCTTATCTGTGCTCCAGCCATCGCCTACGACGATTCTTTGCAACTTGCGGTCATCGTAGAACATATAGCCCATATCTGTCACATTGTTTGTATTGAAGCTATTCAGGACAAGAGTGGTTAGAGCAGGACAACTTCTAAACATCGAATACATCGTAGTCACGTTGCTTGTATTCCAGCCCTTCAGGTTCAAGCTTGCCAAATTCTTGCAACTGCAGAACATTTCTTGCATACTTGTTGCGCTACTCGTGTCCCAAGTACTCAGGTTGATGCTCGTGAGTGCCTGACAATTGTAGAACGTTTCGAACATATCTTTTACCTGACTTGTGTTCAAATACTCCATGCCGACAAATTCCGCCAGACGCGTTGCTCCTTGGAACCAGCATCGTGTGCTTATGGGTCGAGCCTGAGCAAAGGATGGATCGAACTCCACCTTGACAACTCCAGTGTTCTTGCTCATCCAGGCAGGATTAGCATTTGTCGTCGTCTGCAACGAATAGGCTGTTTCCCCTTCAGTCGTTTCGTGTATCCCCCTGTTTCCGTCGCAGTAGAAGGTAACGTTGTAGCGTCTGAAACCTCTTTCGTCGAAGAATTCACTAAAGACTACATAGGGTTCTGGGCCAGAGAAATAGCCAGGGTTATCTGTGCCGCCATCGATATGGGCATAAGCTCCATCTATATGATTGGGGTCGTACGTTGTGCCCTTATCGCCTTTGAGGCTGGTGCAGCCATAGAACATGTAGTTCGAAGCCTCCACCTTATCCATGTTCCAGCCTTCGCCTACAAGTATCTTGGTCAAGGAGCCACATCCACTGAACATACTATTCATGTGGGTCACTTTGCCTGTGTTCCAGCTGCTCAGATTGAGGCTCGTCAAAGACTTGCAATTATTGAACATTTCAGACATTGAAGTAACTCGTCCCGTGTTCCAGCCAGTCAGGTTGAGACTCGTCAATGCCTTGCAACCAGAAAACATTGCGCCAGTTTCTGTCACCTTAGATGTATTGAAGCCTGATACATCAATGTTTGTCAAGCCACTACACATATAGAACATTCGAACCATGTCAGTCACCTTTGAGGTGTTGAAGTTGCTCACATCTAGACTCGTCAAAGACTTGCACAAAACAAACATGTCTCCCATATCAGTTACCTTCTCCGTGTTGAAATTACTTACATCGAGACTCGTCAAAGCCTCGCAATTAGAGAACATGACAGACATATTGGTAACATTCTGCGTATTGAAATGACTTACATCGAGACTCGTGAGGGCTTCGCATTTCGCAAACATCCACATCATGTTGGTTACATTCTGCGTGTCGAAGTGGCTTACGTCAAGGCCCGTTAAAGCCTTGCAACTATAGAACATATAACTCATGTTCGTCACCTTTGAGGTGTTGAAGTGGCTCACATCGAGACTGGTTAAAGCCTCGCAATTATAGAACATATAACTCATTTTTGTCACATTCTGCGTATCAAAGTGGCTCACATCGAGACTGGTCAAAGCCTCGCAATAATAGAACATACTACCCATATCGGTTACATTGCCTGTATTGAAGTGGCTTAAGTCTAGGCTCATCAAATTTTGACAGCCACAGAACATGGCAGACATGTTAGTTACATTTTGCGTATCAAAATGGCTAACGTCGAGGCTTGTTAAAGCCTTACAATAATAGAACATGCAATACATGCTTGTCACCTTACTCGTATTGAAATGGCTTACGTCGAGACTGGTCAAAGCCAAACAACTACCGAACATCCAGGTCATGCTTGTCACCTTACTCGTATTGAAGTGACTTACATCGAGACTCTCCAAGTTTTTGCAGTCAGCGAACATGTTTGACATATTGGTGACCTCGTCGGTCTTGAGGTAGTTGATGCCCTCGATTTGCTCCAGATACTCCATACCGGAAAACCAGGCATACGTGATTGTGGGCCGAGCGCCGGCAAACGAGGCATTGAACACCACTTTGGTGACATCCTTTTTATGGTCAGAAGACCAGCCTGGCCAATTAGAACCCGTGTTCAGCTCATAGACATCACCTGAGCGAGATGCCTTCTGATTGTCGTAATAGAACGTCAGCGTCGTGTTGTTGTCTGTGTAAACAGCATAAGCCTCCTGGGCCTTAACAGATTGCAAGCCTGCCACCAATAATAGCAAGACTGCGAAGAGGTATTTCTGCTTCATAGGATATAAGTATTTGAGTTTATAAGTATGTTAGTTTGTTAGTCTCTGCTTGCAAGCCTGCGTTTAAGCGAGAGGAGAACGATGCTTGTATCAGTTCTCCCGAGCGGAAGCAGGCTCGCAGCGTGATTTTGAGCGTCAGCTCATGCAGAGAAATTTATTTCTATGCTAAGAACTTCTGTTCGAATCACGATGCAAAGTTAGTAAAAATTCTTTTACACGCATATAAATTAGCAAAAATATTTGATATAGCACTCAAAATAACGAGGATGAAGTGCAGGTTTGGCGCAGTATCCCGATAGTCCACCCGTGGGAGTACTCCAGTACCAACGTGGAGGTACTCGAGTATATCCATGCGAGGATTGGAGTACTGACGTGCCAGGACTGGCCACGAAGCAGGGAGAATTCCTAAGCTAGCCGAGCCTTAGATTTTGACGACGAGGCCTTCGTTGGCGAGAATGGTGTTTGGGAAAATGCTTTGAGCCTCTTCGAGAAGGGCTTCTTCGGACTTGATGCTGGCGCTGAAGTGACCAATGCAAAGCTGCCCTACCTCAGCATCTCTTGCAACCATTGCTGCTTGAAGGGCTGTGGAATGTCGGGTTTGCTCTGCCCTTAAAGCTCTTTCATGAAGGTAAGTGGCTTCATGATAAAGCAAATCAACTCCCTTCACAATATCCTTCAACTCAGGAAGATAGACGGTATCGGAACAATAAGCGAAGGAACGGGGAGGTGCCGCTGGATAGGTCAGGCGTTCGTGAGGAATGACGGTG
>JAFYYO010000218.1 GCA_017557475.1 Bacteroidaceae bacterium | reverse complement strand
AAGAAGGAGCAAGAAGAAGACCAGGACCCCTCCCAGCCTCCCCGTAGAGGGGAGGAGATTAAATATCTTTTTCATTTGTTTTTCAATTTACGATTTGTTTTCTCCCCCTTATGGGGGAGTTAGAGGGGGTCAGTCTAATTCAACGAGTGCTTGTCCGCTTTGTACCTGATTGCCTGTCTCTACGAGGATAGCCTTAACGGTACCTCCGAACTCGGCTGTGATGTTGTTCTCCATCTTCATAGCCTCCATCAAGAGGACTGTATCGCCTGCATTCACGGTATCGCCCACCTTGACGGTCACCTTAGTGATAGTGCCTGGAAGAGGAGCTGTAACGGTCTTTGAGCCTGCGGGAGCAGAAGGAGCAGGAGCAGCCTTTGTCTCGACAGGAGCGGGAGCAGCAGGAGCGGGCTTAGGAGTAACCTCTGCCTTTGCTGCCACGAAGTCGGCAACCATCTCTACGAGCAAGTCGCCCTGATTGACGCTCTGACCAACTGTTACGGCAACCTTCTGAACGGTTCCGTCCACTTCGCTCACGATATCGTTTGCCATCTTCATGGCCTCGACTACGAGCAGAACATCGCCACGCTTTACACGCTGACCTTCGCTGACGTTAATCTTCGTAACGGTTCCAGGCAGTTCGCTATTGACGTTCTTCGTGCCGCCTGTTTGAGCCTCAGCAGCTGCGGGAGCCATAGCTACACGAGGTCCTTGAGCCTTTGTCTGGGGAACTTCTACCTGATAGGTCTGACCATTGACGGTAACCTTCATCTGTCCGTCGTTAAGGTCTTCTACGGTGGCAGCATAATCCTGACCACCTATCTTAAACTTGAATTCTTTCATTGAGTCTTTAAACTTTAATCTGTAAACTATAAACTTTACTATAGTCTTGGGTTCAGAGTTGCTCCCCAAGCGGAAGGATATGGAACGATAGTCAGGACGCGGCTTTCGCGATTGTCTCTCTCGTTGAAGTAGAGATAGAGAGCCGTCGCAACTGCAGCCTTATCCTCATCGCTGGCTTTCTCGAAGGACTTAGCCTCCAAGCTGCTGCTGATGGTGCTCTTCACAGCCTTAGCCTTTGCCGTCGTCTTCTTAGCGACAGCGGTAAAGATGCCCAGAATGAGAACCAGGATAAGCAGGATGGAGAACACCACCAGAACGGAGATGCCTGCCAAAAGCCATATCTGCGGATCGGTAATTGATAATAATTGCATATTACTTCTTTTTTTGGAGTTAATGGAGTTAAAGGAGTTATCGCTCGCTTTGCTCGCTGGGGAGTTAAGGACAATAGATTGGGATGCTGCCAAAAGTATCGTCTTTAACTCCTTTAACTACCTTAACTTCTTTAACTCCCGTTTTTACAGAGGTATGTTTCCGTGCTTCTTGGCAGGATTAGTGAGTTTCTTGTTCTCGAGTTGAGCCAAAGCGCGAATGATGCGGAAACGAGTGTTGCGAGGCTCGATGACATCGTCGATGTAACCATACTTGGCAGCCTGATAGGGATTTGCGAAGAGGTCTTCGTACTCCTTCTGCTTCTCTGCCATATAAGCCTTTGCTTCCTCAACCTTGCCTTCGTCCTTCAGAGCCTTAGCTTCCTTAGCATAGAGCACGCTTGCGGCACCACTTGCACCCATCACAGCAATCTCGCTCGAGGGCCAAGCATAGTTCAGGTCGCCACGAAGCTGCTTACAGCTCATCACGATATGGCTGCCACCATAGCTCTTGCGAAGGGTAACGGTCACTTTGGGAATCGTAGCCTCTCCGTAAGCATAGAGCAACTTAGCGCCATGCAGGATGACTGCGTTATACTCCTGACCGGTTCCAGGAAGGAAGCCAGGAACGTCCACGAGCGTTACGATAGGAATGTTGAAGGCGTCGCAGAAACGAACGAAACGAGCGCCCTTGCGGCTTGAGTTGCAGTCGAGCACACCTGCCAGCTGCTTCGGCTGGTTGGCTACGATGCCGACACTCTGGCCGTTGAAGCGAGCGAAGCCCACGATAATGTTCTTAGCGAAGTTCGGCTGAACCTCGAAGAACTCGCCATTATCCACAATACCTGCAATCACCTGATACATATCGTAAGGCATGTTGGGATTGTCGGGAATGATGTCGTTCAAGTAGTCCTCCATGCGGTCGATGGGGTCTGTGCAAGCCACGCGAGGCGTCTTCTCGAGGTTGTTCTGAGGAATGTAGGAGAAGAGCTGCTTAATCATAGCGATACACTCTTCCTCGGTCTTGGCTGTGAAGTGCGTCACACCACTCTTTGTAGCATGAACACTAGCGCCACCAAGCTGCTCCTGAGTCACAACTTCGCCCAGAACTGCCTTCACAGGACCAGGACCAGTAAGGAACATATAGCTGCTTCCCTCCACCATGAAGGTGAAGTCCGTCAGAGCAGGGCTGTAAACTGCACCACCTGCGCAGGGGCCCATAATGGCGCTAATCTGAGGAATAACGCCAGAAGACATGATGTTGCGCTGGAAGATTTCTGCATAGCCTGCAAGCGCGTTGATGCCTTCCTGCAGACGAGCGCCGCCTGAGTCGTTCAGACCGATGACGGGAGCACCAACCTTCATGGCGATGTCCATCACCTTACAAATCTTGCTTGCCAACATCTCTGAAAGAGAACCGGCGGAAACCGTGAAGTCCTGTGCAAAGACATAAACCAGGCGGCCACCAATCGTACCGCTACCGGTCACAACGCCGTCGCCCAGATACTGCTTCTTCTCCATACCGAAGTTAGTGCAGCGATGCTTCACGAACATGTCCATCTCCTCGAAGCTACCTTCGTCGAGCAGCAAGTTGATACGTTCACGAGCCGTGAGCTTGTTCTTCTCGTGCTGCTTCTCGATAGCCTTTTCGCCTCCGCCCATACGAGCCTTGGCGCGGAGCTCCATAAGCTCCTTAATCTTTTCTGTTTGTGTACTCATTGTTATATAAAATGTGTTTGCTTAAATTTCCGTGCGCAAAATTACAAAAAAGAATTAAGAAATACGAATTACGAAACAAGAAATTTTCCTTGTTTGCATATATTATATATAATGTGTCGATTTCGAGCGGTTCAGGGACTTTTGCTGCGAGGCTGCCGAAGAACTCTTAATGGTAGTAAGCCTCTTAGAGAGTGACGAATGACAACAGAGTCACAGTCACAGTCACAGTTT
>JAFYYO010000217.1 GCA_017557475.1 Bacteroidaceae bacterium | reverse complement strand
TCGAAGAGGTGGCTCATGTCGGGACTGATGGCAATCATGCTGATATTCGTGTCTGCAAACATCTTGCCGCGGTTCCTCATCACGGATTCTTTCTCTCCTGCAAAGACCAGGGCATTCATCCGTTTGTTCTCGCAGACGAGCGTGTAGCCTGCAATCTCGTAGTTCCCGATGTGTGCACTCAGTTGCACGAAGCCCTCATCCTTTGCTGCGAGTCTGGCGAAATGCTCTTCTCCTTCAGCCTCCACCTTGAACTTCTTGCCTGCGTACATGGCGAACCTGTCCACCACAACTTGCCCGAAGAGACAGTGGTTGACGTAGGTCTTCCAAGCGGACTTCAGCCTGCCGTACCCCATGCGCTTTCTGAAGAAGCGGTAGGCAATGCCTCGGCTGGGGTTGAGAATCAAGCAGACAGGGATAACAAAGACGGCCACAAAGAGGTAGAGCACCCTTGTGTCAATGAAGCGTAGCAAACGGATGAGCCATTTGTGCATCCACTCGTTGCCGTAAGTTGTCCCAGGCCACTGCTCCATCAATTCATAATTTATAATTCATAATTCTCACTCTTACCTCTTACCTCAGACCTCTTACATCTTACATCTGACCTTCATAATGCTATGCCCTTGCCCCAGTCCGTCGTAGATGGCTTCTATCTCCAGTCCAGCCTGATTGATGAGCCGCCTCATGTCGTCGGAGTGGTACATCTTGCTGTTCCCGTTTGCCATTGCCGTGAAGTAGAGGCTGGTCATTGTGAGGCAGAAGGCAGCGGGTTCAAAGCGTTGGCGGTCCCAGAAAGTCTCCATGATGAAGAGCCTTGTGCCCTCATCCATTGCCTCCTTTGCTCGCCTCAGGATGCCGACAATCTCCTCTTCGCTGAAGCAGTCGAGGAACTGTGACATCCATATGGCATCCAGTCCGCCTTCCCTCTTGGGGAACGAGGCCTCCTTGTCCAGCAGGTTGATGCCGAAGCCCTTGATGCGTTCAGCTCCAGGCTTGCCCTTGATGTTCTCCTGCATCATCTTTATCTGCTGAGGAAGGTCGAGCACAGTCACTTCTACCTCCTCGTCATACTCCACACACTTGAGCGCCCACTTTCCCGTGTTGCCGCCCACATCATAAAGGGAGCGGACAAAGTGCTCGGCAAAGACAATCCGCAGAGCCTCGGGGAAAGAGGAGTCAGAGTAGAAGTGGTCAAAGCCGAACCAACTGTCCTGCGCCTGTTTGGGCAGGCTGGAGAGCCCCTCGTAGATGGTAGCCCAGTCTCCGAAATGCTTCAGTCCTGCAGGCTTTCCCTCCTTGAGAGCCTCCTCCAGATTGAACCAGCCGAGGTAGTTCACATCATGGTTGAAGTCAATGTTCACCTTCGTTGCAGGGTCGTTCAGCAGGAACCATCCTGTCTTGCTGATGGAGTAGCGGTCGGAGTCAGGGTCAATAAGCACGGTGCCAATGCTGAGAGAGGCCTCCAGCAAGCACTTCACGGCATACTGGGAGAGCCCCGTCTTCTCAACCACCTCAGCCTCCGTGAGACCGTCGTCACTGTCTCTCAGCAAGTTAAGGATGCCGAACTTGAGCATCAGCCTAGCCACTTGGAACACGATAGGTCCCCATGCAATAAACTCAGCCTGTCGCTGAGCCTC
>JAFYYO010000216.1 GCA_017557475.1 Bacteroidaceae bacterium | reverse complement strand
GGCTACGAAGCTGAAACGGTTGCGATTCGCAAGCGTCTTGCAGAAGAGTAAAGCATAGAGATTAGGGAATAGGGCTTGAAACAAACATACTCTGTTCCCTATTCTTAATTCCTAATCCATAAAGAATGCTGAAAGCTATTCTTTTCGACATGGACGGCGTGCTGTTCGACAGCATGCCGAACCATGCTTATGCCTGGTCGCATGCCATGACGCAGTTCGGCTTGGAGATGACCGCCTATGAAGCCTATCTCCACGAAGGCCGTACGGGCAGCGGTACGATTAACATCCTGACTCAACGTTATTGGGGACGCGATGCGACGCCTGAAGAGATAGAGCGCATCTATGCCGCCAAGGCCGAGTTGTTCAACACCCTTCCCAAGCCCAAGCCGATGCCTGGAGCCTTGGAGGCTCTGACTGCCGCCAGGGAACTCGGCTGTAAGATTGTCCTCGTGACAGGCAGTGCGCAGGTTAAGTTGCTCGAAAGTTTGGAGCAACACTATCCAGGCTTCTTCCGCGAGGAGCTGATGGTAACAGGTTTCGATGTCAAGCGCGGGAAGCCCGATCCTGAGCCATATCTGATGGGTTTGCAGAAAGCAAGCGTTAAGGCCAAGGAAGCCATTGTTGTGGAGAATGCACCGCTTGGCGTCGAGTCCGCAAAAGGAGCAGGCATCTTCACCATAGCTGCCAATACAGGTCCTCTTGAAGACCATATCCTCAAAGACGCAGGAGCCGATATTGTTGTTCCGGGTTTGAAGGAAGTCGCCGACCTGCTAAGAAATCGATTCGCACTCTAAGGAGGTAAGCAGACACGCCACGCCTAGTTGCCAAACTAGACGTGGCTAGTTTGCAATCATAACGTGTCTAATTGGCCAACATAACACGTTATGTTTGGCATCATAACGTGGCGTGTTGAAATGTTCTCCTTGTCATCTGAGTTTGTAAAGGGTGGGGAAACTGAAGAAAACCGTGTTTCTTTGGTTTTTTGACTTGTTTCTGGAGTGTTATTTCAATTATTATTATTAGATTTGCAAACAGAAACAACTTTATTCCGACCTTTATGAAACCTATTCCCAACCCTGTTCGAGTGGCGACTGTCTGCACTCTCTGCCTCTTCTGCATGCTGCGAATCTCTGCACAGCAGACGTCTTTCGTGTTCTCTACAGCCCATCGCGGTCCTGTGATCGGGCCACTACACTATGGCATTTTCTACGAGGAAATCAACCATGCCGGCGATGGAGGTATCTATGCTGAGCTTATTCGCAACGGCTCGATGGAAGAAAACGGCTCGAAGCCTGATTACTGGAGCACGACTGGCAGCGCGACTTTCGGCATCTCCTCGCTGAACCTCGTGAATGGTGCTCAGAAGTTTGCTATGCAGCTCAACCTGACCAAAGCCGACGACGGTGCACGAAACGCTGGCTATTGGGGCATCAACATCGTGGAGGGACAGACCTACAAAGCAAGCTTCTGGATTCGTTCTGAGAACAACTGGGAAGGCGATGTGAAGCTGGTCCTCGAGAACGAGAAGGGCGACGACCTGGGACATTCGGTAGTGGCCGTCGGCGATGCGGGTTCTTGGAAGAAATACTCAACTGAGATTATCGCTACAGGCAACTGCCAGCAAGGTCTGTTCGCCATCAAAGGCAGTAAGGCTGGCACGATTTATCTGGACCTGGTCAGTCTGTTCCCACCAACATTCAAGGCCAGAGAGAACGGTATGCGCATCGACCTTGCCGAGAAGCTGGCTGCCCTTCATCCGAAGTTCATGCGTTTCCCAGGCGGTTGCTACATCGAAGGCGGGAATCGTTATCAGTGGCAGCACACTGTCGGACCAGTGGAAGAACGACTTGGCATCTATAACAGTCAGTGGGGCTATCCCGTCACGAACGGCATGGGATTCCACGAGTTCCTGCAACTTTCCGAAGACTTGGGAGCAGAGCCAATGTTCGTGGTCAATATGGGTATGGGGCACGGCTGGTATCAGGACTACCAGCACATCGAAGGTTTCATCCAGGAAGCTCTCGATGCTCTGGAGTATGCCAATGGCGACGCATCTACGTTCTGGGGAGCAAAGCGTATCGAAGCAGGACATCCTGAGCCATTTAACATGCGACTCATCGAGATAGGCAACGAGAACTACAACTACAGCTTCAACAACAATAACGACCAAAGCGACCACTATCCTGAGCGCTATCGCAAGTTCTACGATGCCATCAAAGCCCGTTGGCCTGAGACAATCTGCATCGGTAATGTGGAGAGTTGGGGTACGGACAATCCTTCTTGGCGCAACGCACACCCCGTCGACGTCGTGGATGAGCACTACTACAAATCGCCAGACTGGTTTGCCTCGAACTATCACAAATACGACAAGACAAGCCGCACAAGCCATAAGATTTACAATGGCGAGTATGCCGTCACAAGCGACTGCGGCACCAACGGCACCCTGAAAGCAGCTCTGGGCGAAGCCATCTATATGGCTGGAATGGAGCGCAATTCCGACGTCTGCATCATGGCTTCGTATGCTCCTATCTTCAAGAACGAAAACGACTCGCAATGGAATCCCGATATGCTCCACTATAATGCCTATACCAGCTTCGGCACGCCTTCTTATTGGGCTCAGCAGATGATGGCAGAGACCGTCGGGAAGCAGAACCTCACATGGACGGAATCGGGCAACATGCTCGGAATGGAGGGCGCTCAACTGGGTGTCGGCTCTTGGGGAACGGAAGCCACGTATTCGAACATCCGAGTGACAGATGCCGCGGATAATGTCATCTTTGAACAGACGGATGCCATCACTACGCCAAGGTCATTACAAGGAAACTACCGTCTCTTCGACGTCTGCACAAACAACTGCACCATCGAGATGGATGCCGTGAAAAACAGTGGCGACGAGGGCTTCCTCATTACCTTTGCCTATATTGATACAGGAAACTATGCTTGGTGGAACCTGGGTGGTTGGGGAAACACAAAGCATGCTGTGGAGCAGGCCGTGAATGGTGCGAAATCCACTTTGGCAGATGCCAGTGGCAGCATCCAGACAGGAAAGACTTATCACATCAAGATTGTTCGCCAAGGACTTACGGCTCGTTGCTATCTCGACGGTTCGCTTGTCCATACAGTAACGCTTACAGAAGAGACTGGGCAACGACTTTACCTCTGTGCCTCCCTGAACGAAGCCGAAGACACGGCAATCGTCAAGGTCATCAATTACGACGATAAAGCCGTTCCGACCAGCTTCTCCTTCGCAGATGCAACAATCAGCGGCGATGCAGAACTTCGGATAATGAATCATACCGACAACTATGCCGAGAACTCTTTGACAGAGCCTGAAAAGGTGATGCCAAGAAACGGAAAATTAACAACTAATAATGAAAAATTAGAGTTCGAGGTGCCAGCCTACTCGCTCTCCGTTATTAAGATACCACTTTCAGAAGTAAGTGCTGAAGAGAAGCCACAATCGGTTGAGCCGCCTTCAACTGCCATCAGCTACGACTTCGAGGATGATGCGAGGGCACTGGGCTTTACCGACGGCAACCATGCCTTCTTTACTGCCGACAACGATTACATCGACTTGGGTAATCAAGCGGCTCTTGCTATCGGAGAACTGCTGAACAGCGGAACATATAGCGTCAGTCTCAACCTCTTGTTTGCAGATAGCGGCAACCTCGGCAACTATTGCTGGGCTTGGAACGTCAACAACGGCACAAACTCCTATGCAGGACTTATCAATCAAGCCAACAATGGCAACTGGTACTTCGAGAGGAAGGCAGGATCGGGTTCCGTCGCTGTCAATTCCCGCTCAGGCTTGAACTGGCGGACTTGGCACAATGTCACCATCACAGCCGATGCCAATGTCACGAAAATCTACATCGATGGCGTGCTGCGTGCAAAGGAAGCGTCGAACACAAATGCACTCATGCTCAACAACTCTACTGTAGCTTGGATCGGCCGCAGCCCCTACTCTGCTGATGCGCTGATGAGCAAAACCTTTTTCGACGACTTTGTCGTCTATGACTGTGTTCTTACTCCTGAACAGGTGCTCGCTCTCTACGAAGCCGCTTCTGCCAAGAGTACAGAATGTCCCGCTCTCATCGTTGAGCCAAGTACAGAGCCCAATGCCGAAGCACTCACGCTCATAAACGATGCATGGGAAGCTGACATCACGGCTATGCTGAAGAATGCCGACTTCTCTTCTGGCAGCAACTATTGGGAAGGAACGCCCTTCACGGCAGCACCCGGAACTGTGGCTGAGCAATACTACAAGGTCTTTGATACCTATCAGATACTTCCCAACATGCCCGCAGGCTTCTATCGACTCAGCTGGCAAGGTTTCTATCGCAACGGCAACATAGCAAACGGGTATCTGCGTCACACCTTCGGCACAGAAGATACAGCAGAAATCTATGCGAACGAGCAAGTTGCGAATATGCTCTCCATCTACGATGCTTCTGTGCCTTACACATACGATCCCTATACATATCCCGATAATGTGAGCACAGCCAATCAGGCTTTCCTCGACGGATACTATCAGCAGCAGATGGAGTTCACGCTCGAAGAGACCACAGACCTGCGAATCGGTATGCGCCACTTCACCCCAACTGTCTTCGACTGGGCTTGTGTGGACAACTTTAGCCTCATCTATATGAAAGAAGATATCACGCAAGTCAAAGGGTTAGAAGCAGACAAGCAGCAACCCAGTGCAGTTTACGACATCAGTGGCCGCCGAGTAGCTTCCCCCACAAAGAAAGGCGTGTATATCGTAAATGGGAAAAAGGTCTTGATTAAGTGAGAGCAGAGCAAAGCTTGCTTTGGCTATGCCGAGCGTGAAAGACCTCGAGCAAAACTCAAGGTCTTGATTAAGTGAGAGCAGAGCATTTTGAATAGAGAAAAGAGAAGCCGCCCATGAAGGACGGCTTCTTCTTATTAAGGACTATTCGTAGTGTCTGATTCGGACGTCTATGCCGTCGGCTTCAAGCCTGGAAGGAACGCCGCTCACATCTGTCTGCCCATAATGATAAGGGAAAAGGACTTG
>JAFYYO010000215.1 GCA_017557475.1 Bacteroidaceae bacterium | reverse complement strand
TATAGAGGGTTATTGTCCTTAATTATATTAATTGGAACAACTGGAACAATTGGAACAACTGGAACGCCCAGCCTTTATTACTCACTCATTCTCCTCTACAAGGCCTACCACCATCATCAGTTCCTCGGCAGCCTCGCGGCAAAAGTCCTTGAAGGTGCCAAATTTCTCGATGAAATGGGCATTTTTTGAACTTCTCATGGGCAATCCGACCAACATTTGCAAGGTAAAATCCAAACGATACACGTGTTATTTGTTCACGACACACGTGAAGTTGCCCAACAACACACGTGTCGTTTGCGATTTATCCACGTTAAGTTTGCCATCATTACACGTCAAGTTGAGCAGCTATATACGTGAATTTTTGCATTCTGAATAAAAAAAACATACCTTTGACCTGCGGTCGAAGGTACTTTCGCTCGGAAATACTCAAATAAATTTGGTATTTCACTCGCTTATTCGCAACTTTGACCACGGTCGAAGGTACTTTCGCTCGGAAATACTCAAATAAATTTGGTATTTCACTCGCTTATTCGTACCTTTGTCCCCCAAATTATATATAATTATGAACGCGAAGATGAGTAATTGGGTACGAGTTTTGCCGATTCTCCTGCTGCTTTTGACGATGACGGCTTGCGGCGGAGGCTCGAAAAAGGACAAAGAGAACCAAATCAAGTACGAAATCCGTAAGGTTGAATCTGAAACGAGGGTTTACAACATCTATATTCCCGCTTCGCTCCATGGACTAAGCGAGGTGGAAGTCTATCCACAGGTGTCGGGAATCATCCGACAAGTGAACTTCAAGGACGGCTTCAAGGTGACAAAGGGACAGGCTCTGTTTGTCATCGACCAGACGGAGCACAAGCTGAACCTGCAGAACGCTCAGGCGAACCTGGCTGCGGCAAAGGCTCAGATGGAAACAACCAAGCTGCAATACGAGTCGAACCAGAAGTTGGCCGAGAAGAAAATCATCAGCGACTATGTCCTTTCGTCGAGCATGAATGCCTATCATGTGGCTCAAGCTGCGGTTCAGCAGGCTCAGGCTCAATTGGCGATGGCACAAACGACCTTGGGTTATTGCACGGTGAGGTCGCCCATCACAGGCATCATCAAGGACAACGGCTTCAAGATTGGCGAGATAGCCGACCTCTCGGACCATCTTTGCACGGTGAGCGACGATAGCGAGATTCAGGCGTGGTTCTCATATACGGAGAGCCAATTGCTGGAACTGCTGGACCAATACGACTTGAAGCCCTCGTCGGAAGGCCTGAAGGACATCGACGGCAAGAGTGTCAGCGCGAAACTGCCCAGCCTGAAACTGCAACTGAAGAACGGTCAGGAATATGCTCATGAAGGCGTTGTGACGGAAATGGGCGGCATCGTGGACCGCAAGACGGGCACCGTTATCTGTAAGGCTACCTTCCCCAATCCCGACTACGAGCTGCGTTCCGGTCTCTCGGCCACGCTTGTGTTCCCCATTCAGATGAACGAAGTGTTCCGAGTGCCGAAGACGGCTGCCGTACATCTGCAGGACCACTTGATGTTCTATCGCGTCGGCAAGGACGGAACGGTGGAAGGCGTCATTTGTGAGGCGATCCCCTCGAACAGCGGCCAGAACTACTATGTGAAGAGCGGCCTGAAGAGTGGCGACGAAATCGTCATCAACGGCGTGCAGAACTTGTCGAATGGAACGAAAGTCAGGTAAGCCGTGGAAAAGAAGACACATTTCTTTGTAAAGCACTGGGTAGCGGCTTTCGCAATCGCGGTGCTGATGGTGGTCATCGGCGTGGTGAGCCTGCAGACGCTTCCTGTGGAGCAGTACCCCGACATCGCTCCACCAATGGTAACCATCCAAGCCACATATAGCGGCGCTGATGCCCATGCCGTAATGGAGTCCGTCATAATGCCTCTGGAGGAAGTCGTGAACGGCGTGGAAAACATGATCTACATGGACGCTACGGCCACTTCCAACGGAGAAGGCGAGATTGACATCTACTTCAAGCAAGGCACAAATGCCGACCAAGCCACAGTGAACGTGCAGAACCGCGTTAGTCAGGCTTCTGGCGTGCTTCCTGAAGATGTCATCAAGAATGGCGTCACCGTGGAGAAGAACGTCAACGCCACGCTGATGATTATGAGCCTGGAGAGCACAGACGGCAAGTTCGACCAGTCGTTCATCTCCAACTACCTCGATATCAACGTGATGCCCGCCATCAGCCGTATAGCAGGTGTGGGCCGCACAATGGTAATGGGCGAGCAATATGGTGTGCGCATCTGGCTGAAACCTGACCTGATGGGCCTCTACGGTGTGACGCCTGAGGAGATTGTCGAAGCCATCAACGAGCAGAACCTCGTTGTCCCAATTGGCCGTCTGGAAAGCGCTACAGATAAGATAGACATCGAATTCAACGGACTGCTCGACGATATGAGCCAGTTCGAGAATATCATCATACGAGCCTCTGAGAAAGGCGAGGTACTTCGACTCCGCGACTTGGCAGAAGTAGAGTTAGGAGCCAGAGCCTACGACTTCCTCACAAACATCAGCGGCAAGCCAGGCGTAATGTTCTATGTGAAGCAAGCTCCTGGAGCCAACGCCACAAAGGTGAATGCGGAAATCAAGAAGGTGCTTGCCCAAGTGGAGAAGCGACTGCCTGCAGGACTGGAGTTCAAGCTCCTCGAAACCAGCGACGACTTCCTCTACGCCTCGATGGCCAATGTGGTGGAAACCCTCATTGTAGCCATCATTCTCGTGGTGCTTGTGGTCTATTTCTTCCTGCAAGACTTCAGAGCCACCATCATCCCCTCCGTCACCATTTTCATCTCGCTGATAGGCACCTTTGCCATCGTCAAGATAGCTGGCTTCTCGCTGAACTTGCTGACGCTCTTTGCCCTTGTGCTTGCCATCGGTACTGTGGTGGATAACGCCATCGTCGTGGTGGAAGCCGTGATGACAAAGCTGGAACAAGGAGCTACAAACATGCGTAGAGCCGTGAGCGATGCCCTTAGCGAAGTGACTGCAGCCTGTATCTCTACCACACTTGTCTTCATGGCTGTCTTCATTCCCGTCACCTTCATGTCAGGCACATCAGGCACTTTCTTCAAGCAGTTCGGCATCACAATGGCTTCTTCCGTCGGCATCTCGACAGTACTGGCTCTGACGCTCTGCCCTGCCCTTTGCGTGCTCTTGATGAAGCCCAACAACGGCGAGGAACACAAGAAAGGCATCGGGCACTATATGTATGTGGCCTACTCGACCTCTTATAACGCACTCTTGAGCAGGTACATGAAGGTCATCAAGCGCTTCATCAAAAAAGCTTCCAACGCATGGATTCTCTTGGCTGTCTTCTGCTTGCTGACAGGCTTCCTCGTAATGCGTTCGAAGAGCGAACTCGTGCCTCAGGAAGACCAAGGCTTCTTGCTCGTCAACATAATGATGGCTCCTGGCACTTACCTGAACGAAACAGAAGCCACAACTGTGGAACTAGAGGACTACATCAAGTCGCTCGATGACGTTGAAACAGTAGGAGCGCTGACCGGCTATTCCATGATGGAGGACGTGACCAGCACAAACTACGCCACCCTGATGGTTCGCCTCAAGAACTGGAGCGAACGCAGCTTCTTCAGCATTGCCGACGTTCAGGAGAAAATCAGCGAATGGGCTACGATAAACCTCCCACAAGCCGATGTGACGGCTTTCCAAATGCCTCAGATTCCAGGTTACGGTAACGGTTCAGACATAAGCTTCAGCTTGCAAGACCTCTCTCGAAGTGCCGACAAGCATGAATTTGTAGCCATGGGCGAACAGTTCGTAGAGAAGCTGGCTCAACGGCCTGAGACGGAGTTTGCCTCCTCAACCTACTCTACCGACTTCCCCAAGTACAGGCTCGATGTGGACGAGATTGCCTGCAAACGTATGGGCATCTCGCCAAAGACGGTACTGCAGACCATCGGCACTTTCTTGGCAGGAAACTATATCGGCTCGTACGTTCAATACAACAATGTCTATCGAGTAATGATTCAAGCCGGTAAGGAATACCGTATGTCTGAAGCCATACTCAACAGCATCTTCGTGCCCGTCGGAGACCACATGGTGCCTGTCTCACAGTTTGTTTCGATGAGACTCGACACTGGTTCGGCTATGGACCTCCACTTCAACCTCTTCCCCTCCTATCCCGTCAGCACTTTGCCTGCACCTGGATATACAAGCGACGATGTGCGCAAAGCCGTCGATGAGGTGAAGAAAGAAGTGTTCCCAGAGACTTTTGGCTACGAGTATTCGGGTATGGCTCGCGAGGAAGCCGAGACTGCCAACTCCAACGAGACTCTGCTCATCTATGCCATCTGCATGCTCCTCATCTACCTCATCATGGCTTGCCTCTATGACTCTCTGTTGATTCCTTGGGCAGTTATGCTCTCTATTCCCTTTGCACTCTTTGGTGCTTATCTCTTCATCATTCCAATGGAATCGATGGGCGTGGGAGCCAACGTCTATGTGCAGACGGGTATCATCATGATGATTGGTTTGGTGGCTAAGACGGCCATCCTCATCACGGAGTTCGCAGTACAGAAGCGGCGCGAAGGCATGGACATTCTCGATGCCGCAATAGGAGCTTGCCAAGACCGCCTACGTCCCATCCTAATGACGGTACTCACGATGATTCTTGGCATGATTCCTTTGGCTATCGGCAGTGGTGCAGGAGCCGTAGGTAACCGCTCGTTGGCACTTGCCGTAATTGGCGGTATGACTGTGGGCACGATTGCACTCCTCTTTGTCACTCCTGCATTCTATATGGTATTCCAGAAACTGCATGAGAAACTAACTCCAGAGAAAGATGACGAATAAGATAAAGATATGGACGGCGGTTGGCGTGATGCTCCTTTCCAGTTGCTCACTCTACCAAAAGTACGAAGCAAACCCAACGGTGCCGACTGACATCATGGGCAATGTTGCTCAACCTGATGACACCTTGAGCCTGGGAGCCATAGAATGGCGTCAACTTTTCACAGACCCTCTCCTGCAAGAACTCATCGAGAAAGCTCTGCAGAACAATACTGATGTCAGGCAAGCCAAGCTGACTGTCGAGCAGGCACAAAACGACCTCAAATCGGCTCAGTTGGGTTGGTTCCCAATCATCTCGTTTGAACCTTCTGGAAGCCTGACTCGCTTCAATAGCGCAACCACTCGCTCATACATTATTCCCCTGACTGCCACTTGGCAAGCAGGCATCTTCGGACAAGTGACGACCAAGAAGCGCTTGGCAAAGGCAAAACGTCAGCAATTGGACGACTACAGGCAAGCCGTTCAAACCGCTTTGGCCGCCAACATCGCAAGCACCTACTATCAGTTGGTTATGCTCGACCGCCAATTACAGATTCTGCAAGAAACGCAAGTTGTTTGGGAGGAATCTTTGGAGGCTATGCGCGTCCTCTTCGAAGCAGGCTTGTATATGAGTCCCGCCGTCTATCAGATGGAGGCTTCGCTGGCAAGTGTGAAATCGGGCATTGTAGAGACGCAAGAGACCATTTACACCACAGAAGCTGCCCTATGCCTCTTGCTTTCTGAGCCGCCCCACTCTATAACCCGTGCACAATATGGAAGGTTCGTCATGCCTGAACAATTGCATGTTGGACTTCCTATTCGTCTCCTTTCCGCTCGACCAGATGTTCGTCAGGCTGAGCGCAATATGGAGATTGCTTTCTATGAACGCCAGCAAGCAAAGCAGGCTTTCTATCCTGACCTCACACTGAGTGGCACTTTAGGATGGAGCAATGGCGAAGGAGCGGTGAATCCCTCTCAGTTCCTGGCTAACGCGGTTGCTTCTATAACTCAACGCATCTTCTCTCAAGGCCAACTTCGTGCACAATATAAGAATGCAACAATTGAGCAGGAAAAAGTTCGCTTGCAATTCGTACAAACCCTACTGAATGCGGGCAACGAAGTCTATCAGCAACTTCGTATCTGCCACAAGACGGAGCAAAAGGCAGCCTACCTCACTTCTATCATTAACTCCCTGCACGAAGCCTATCTCGGCACTTCTGAGCTGATGAAGAACGGAACAAACACTTATGTTGAGGTGCTCAAGGCTCAAGAGGACTTGCTCACGGCTCAAATCACAGAGGTTCAGAACCACTTCGAGGGCATTCAAGCGCTCATCAATCTCTACACGGCTTTAGGAGGTTTCCAACCCATGCAGGAGTGATTGCAAACATACCACGTTATGATTGCTATCATAACACGTTAAGTTGGCCTACGACACACGTGTCATCGACGATTTATCCACGCGACATTGGGAAACATTCCACGTTGTATTTGGGAAACAAAAAAAAGGAGGAAAACGGCGTTTTGCCATTCTCCTCCTTTGTGATTTTGTAAATCTTGAATTGAGTTACTTCACTTACTTGACCTTTGCTACGACAGCCTTGAATGCGTCGGGATAGTTGACGGCGAGGTCGGCGAGCACCTTGCGGTTGATCTCGATACCTGCCTTGTGCAACAGACCCATGAGCTGGCTGTAGCTGAGACCTTCCATGCGAGCGGCAGCGTTGATACGCTGAATCCACAGGGCGCGGAAGTTGCGCTTCTTGGTGCGACGGTCGCGG
>JAFYYO010000214.1 GCA_017557475.1 Bacteroidaceae bacterium | reverse complement strand
GTCAAGGAGAGTGAGAAGGCCTACACGATGGAACTTGCAGCTCCAGGCATTAAGAAAGAATATTGCCGAGTCAGCATCAACGACGAGGGCAACCTCACCATCGCCATCGAGAACAAGGCCGAACACAAGCATGAGGACAAGCACCATCACTATCTGCGCCGCGAGTTCAGCTACTCGAACTACGAGCAGAACTACACGCTACCTGATGATGTCGTGAAGGACAAGATCTCAGCCAAAGTGGAGGATGGCATTTTGACCGTCACCATGCCGAAGACCGAGCCGAAGGAGAAAGTCACCAAGGCCATTGAGGTCTCGTAATGAGGATTGCATCTTGATTAAAACAGCAGGGAGCAGCATCTACAATGGGTGTTGCCCCCTTTTTGTGTGTAGGTACTTGTATCGCACGCGATTTATTGTTAAACAAGCTTAAAGTTTTCGTTAAATCGCTTGCGATATAAAATAAAAGCCGTACCTTTGCGTCGCAAACGATATAAAGATTTAGAGCCCCTTCTCCCACCTAAAGGTAGGAGTGTGGCACGCAATGATAAGGGGCGGCTATAATGCAGGGATTCAATATTAATAAAATAAATAAGGTATGGCAAAGATTTATGATTTCAAGGCTCAGACGAGCAAAGGTAAGGAACTGGATTTCGCTCAGTTCGAGGGTAAGGTACTGTTGATTGTGAACACAGCCAGCAAGTGCGGCTTTACGCCTCAGTTCGCAGGACTGGAGGAGCTGAACCAGAAGTACAAAGACAAGGGTCTGGTGATTATCGGCTTCCCCTGCAACCAGTTCAAGGAGCAGGATCCCGGCAACGATGCACAGATTGAGGAGTTCTGCCAGTTGAACTACGGTGTGACGTTCCAGATTATGAGAAAAGGCGACGTGAACGGCCCTGCTGCAGAACCCATTTTCGAGTACCTGAAGGCTCAGGCTCCCACGGAAGAGTATAACGGTCTGAAAGCCAAGGCAGCCAAAGCACTCTTCAAGACCATCAGCAAGAGTGTGGAGAAAGACAGCGACATCAAGTGGAACTTCACCAAGTTTCTTATCTCGAGAGACGGCGAGACCATCAGGCGCTATGCTCCCACCACAGAGCCTAAGGACTTTGAGAAGGATGTAGAAGCAATGCTATAATATTATGCACGCAGAATTACAACTCGACAATCAGATTTGCTTCCGTCTCTATACGGCAGCACGATTGATAACACAGGCCTACACACCAATGCTGACGGAACTGGGTATCACCTATCCTCAGTATCTGGTACTGATGGTGCTTTGGGAGAAGGACAATCAGCCCGTAAACGATATTGCCCATCGTCTGCTGTTAGAGACGAATACCGTAACCCCATTGCTTCAGCGCATGGAGAAACTCGGTATCGTCAGCCGTAAGAAGGGCGAGCAGGACAAGCGCCAGCAGATTGTCAGCCTGACGAAGAAAGGCAAGGAGATGGAGGAAAAAGCCTACGAACTCATCCCTGCAGGTATGGGCAAACAACTCTCTGCCTGCCCCATGAATCTCGACGACTACCAGAATCTGGCTGAGCAACTCGACTCGATTATTAACACATTAAAGAAATAAGAATGACAATACAAGAAGCTATTGAAGCCCGTCACAGTGTGAGGGCATATAAAGACCAGCCGCTAACGGAAGAAGTAGTCAACGTGCTGAATGAGAAGATTGCAGAACTCAACAAACTGGGCAACCTGCACATACAGCTGATTCAGAACGAGCCAAAGGCATTCCAAGGGAAGCTGGCCAAATACGGCAAGTTCAGCGGAGTGTGTAATTATCTCGTCATGGCCGGAAAAAAGGCCGACGACCTGAACGAACGTATCGGCTACTACGGCGAACAACTGGTGTTGCTGGCTCAGACATTGGGACTGAATACTTGCTGGGTAGGACTCAGCTACTCAAAGGTGCCTGGTACTTATGTGCTCGAAGATGGCGAGAAGATAGCCTGCTATATCGCGCTCGGCTATGGTGAGAATCAGGGTGTTGGTCATAAGGTCAAGACTGTTGAACAAGTGAGTAATGCCAGCGACGTGACTCCTTCGTGGTTCAAGAAGGGTGTAGAAGCAGCCCTGCTC
>JAFYYO010000213.1 GCA_017557475.1 Bacteroidaceae bacterium | reverse complement strand
ACTAATGTCCAAAAGCGACATCCCACAAGCCTGCTTGCCGAAGTTTATCGCGCAAAGGAAGTTGTTTTCCTTATGGTTGAGCACCGTGTCCGCCATAGTTACACCAGGCGTGACCAATTCTGTGATGCCTCGCTTGACGAGCGTCTTCGTCAGTTTCGGGTCTTCGAGTTGGTCGCAAATGGCAACCCTCTTGCCTGCCCGAACGAGTTTCGGCAGATAAGTATCAAGGGCATGATAGGGAAAGCCGGCCATCGCGATGCTCTGCGCAGCAGGATTCTTGCCGTTGCTTCGGCGGGTTAGCGTGATGCCGAGAATCTCTGCAGCAATCACCGCATCGTCGGCATAGGTCTCATAGAAGTCGCCACAACGGAAAAGGAGCAACGCCTCAGGATGTTTCGCCTTGAGGTCGTAGAACTGCTTCATCATTGGTGTCAACGCTTCTTGAGCCATAGTATATTTCCTTTAGACGAGTGCAAAGTTACAAATAAGTGAGCAAAATACAAAAAGAAACCTTGTTTTTCTCTCTTTTCTTTGTACCTTTGCAAGCAAAATAACATAACAAAAGAATATGAAACACTACTTGACTTTGGCGGTCTCCCTATTGCTGGCTGCCGTTATTAACGTAAATGCTGCACAACCGATGAAAGCGCCAAAGGGCGGCAAACAGATTAGCGACGAACTGCTCGGCATCTTCTTTGAGGACATCAGCCACGCTGCAGACGGCGGTATCTTTGCCGAACTTGTGCAGAACGGCTCGTTCGAGTATAGTCCGATAGAGCGCGACGGCTGGGGTGCAGGCACAGCTTGGCGCTTCTCTCGCCCGGGGCATTCGCTCGGACGAATAGAGCCGCGAATGGACAATCCGCTGCATCCGAACAACCCCACCTATATGCGTATCTACATCGAGCGCGTCGGTCACTACTACGACTTTGATGGCTGGACAGGTGTCGGCATGGAGAACAGCGGCTTCGACGGCATCTCACTAAAGGCTGGAGCAAAGTACGACTTCTCGGCCTTCCTGCGTAATGTTGAGGGTGAGGCAAAAGAGGTTCGCATCGTCTTAGTCAAGCCGAACGGCAACGTCGTTCTTGCTGAAGCAACAAAGGCAATTTCGTCGATGGAATGGGCGAAAATTGAAGCCACACTTACCCCGAAAGAGGACTGCAAGGATGCTGTCCTGCGTATTCTTGTGCTGACCAAAGGTGCTCTCGACATCGACCATGTTTCGCTCATGCCGCAGGACACATACAAGGGTCACGGACTTCGCAAGGACTTGGTTCAAGCGCTTGCCGACCTGAAACCTAAGTTCATGCGCTTCCCCGGAGGATGTGTCGTGCACGGTGGCGGCGATGGATTCTGGGATACTTATCGATGGAAGACAACCATCGGACCTCGTCACGAACGCAAGCCTTTGAAGAATACCTGGGGCTATCACCAGTCGATGGGACTCGGTTACTATGAGTATTTCCAGCTTTGCGAAGACCTCAACATGGAGCCTTTGCCCATCCTGCCTTGCGGTGTATCGTGCCAGGGAACCAATGGTGGCTGGGGAATGAAAGGACAGGCACAGGATGTGGTTCCCATGTCGGAGATGGACGAATGGACACAAGAAGCGCTCGACCTCATCGAGTGGGCAAACGGCGACATCACCACGACTTGGGGCAGGAAGCGTGCAGAGCAGGGACATCCGAAGCCTTTTGGCTTGAAGTACCTCGGCTTGGGCAATGAAGAGAAGATTTCTCCCGAGTTCTGCGAACGCTTTAAATATATGTACGAACGCATCACGAAGGCTCATCCCGAGATTGTCATCGTGGGAACTGCAGGCCCGGGCTCGCATCCGGGCAACCCCGACCTTGATAACGGATGGAAACTTGCCGAGGAACTTGGCATGCCTATCATAGACGAACATTACTACGAGCCACGCGACTACTTCCTCAACAACCGCCAGTACGACAGCTATCCGCGTGGTCGCAAGACAAAGGTCTATCTTGGCGAATACGCAGCGAAGGACTCTCGTCTTATCGATGCGCTGGCCGAAGGACTGTACCTGCTGCATGTAGAGCGCAATGCTGACGTGGTCTGCATGACAAGCTATGCGCCGCTCTTTGCCCGCAAAGGTGCCACGAACTGGAACCCTGACCTCATCTACTTCGACAACGAGAAGCCTTACCTGACCTGCAGCTACTATGTACAACAGATGTTCGGGCTGTCGGCAGGACAGTATTTCTATGGCGATTGCGTTCGCTTCGAAGGCGATAAAGCCGGCGTCGTGCAGCCAATGAAGGACACACATTATGGTCAGTCGGTTGTGCTCAACGTAAAGACACGCCGCCTCTATGTGAAACTCTGCAACGCGACAAACGAGACAAAGACGGCTTACCTTAACCTGCGCCGCTTCGGAAGCCTGAAGTCGGCCACAAAGACGGTGCTCGCCGGACAACCCGACGACAAGAATAACTTCGACGCTCAGCCTATCGCCCCACAAAGCGAGCCGATAAAGATGAAGAAGCAGACGAGCCTTAGCCTGCCGCCCTACTCGTTCACGATGCTGGAGATAGCTTTATGAACATTCTTCTTGTCATAAGCCGGTGGCTGGCTCGCTACACCAGCGCGTTCATCATACTGATTGCCGTCGTCAGTTTCTTCCTGCCGGAGACCTTCGCTTGGGTGCAGCAGGGGCAAAGAGCGTCCATTATCCTTGGACTCATCATGCTGACGATGGGCTGCACGCTTTCTACCGAAGACTTCCGCATTCTGCTCTCTCGCCCCATAGACATCCTGATTGGCAGCATTGCACAGTACACCATCATGCCGTTGGTAGCTTATACGCTCGCAAGGCTCTTTCACCTCGACAGCTTCATGGCGGCTGGCATCATACTGGTCGGCTGTTGCCCAGGAGGCGTGAGCAGCAACATCATGAGTTTCCTTTGCAAAGGCGATGTGGCTTATAGCGTAGGCATGACAACCGTCAGCACCGTTCTTTCGCCCTTTGTGACGCCGCTTCTGGTGCTGTGGCTGGCGGGAGCAGAAATTGACGTTGATGCGTGGGGCATGTTCCAAAACATCCTGCTTGTCACCTTGCTACCAGTGACGCTTGGTGTGGCCTTCAACTACTTCTTGGGCAAGAGGAAAGACTTCCAGCAGATTCAGGGCATCATGCCTGGCATCAGTGTGCTGTGCCTGGCTTGCATCGTAGGCGGCGTCATCTTTACCGTACATCCGCAACTACAAGCGAATGGATTGAAACTCATTCTCCTGACGCTTGCAGTCGTGACCTTGCACAACGGCACAGGCTACCTGCTGGGCTATCTCGTGGGCAAGGCTTTTGGCTTCAACACAGCCAAGAGGAGAACCCTGAGCATCGAGGTCGGGATGCAGAATGCAGGCATGGCAACGGTTCTTGCCCGCAACTTCTTTGCTTCTCCGGCCATTATTGCGATGAATCCGATGGCAGCCCTCGCCGTCATCCCATGCGCCATCTCCTGTGCCTACCACAGCATATCAGGGACCCTGCTGGCAGGCTACTTCTCCTGGCAAGACGAGAGGGAAAAAAGCAAGACAATGAAAAAGTTCGCACTCACTCTTGTTCTTATGTTTGCTTTGACTAATCTCACAAAAGCAAACGACGGCGTGTATTACACAAGCGGCAGTTTCCTTGTGCCACTGAAGGATACCGACATCTCGGTCAAGAAGGAAGTTCTTGAGATAACGCTATGCAAGGACAGTTTCGCCACAGTGTCGGTGAACTACACATTATATAATAATAGTAAGGACAAAAGGGTGACGATGGCCTTCGAGGCGGCAGCGCCGTACAACGCATGGGCGCCTTTCTCCCGCGAAGGGAAACATCCGTTCATTCAGGACTTCACTGTTCTTTTCAACGGACAGGAGCTGCAACACCACAACGGCATCATTGCCTCGCAATACGACAAAGAGACGGACTTCGCACCACTCGACATGACGCAATGGAAGGGCTACAGTGAAGTGCCGGACAGCGAAGTGCCAATGGATGATGTTCTCGTCAACCCGGCCATGCCCGACAGCTTCTGCACCTTTGCCTATGCCTACTACTTCGACGCGCCATTCAAGCAGGGAGAGAACACCGTGCGCCACACCTACCGCTACAAGATGAGTTATGGTGTAGGCCGTAAGTTCGAGGTGCCCTACTCCCTGGCGCCTGCCTCTCGCTGGGCGAATGGCAAGGTCGATGACTTCACGCTCCGCATAACGTCCGACGACACGAGAGCTATCCTCCTGCCCGACTCGCTCTTTCTCGGAGCTCCCTTCAGGCACAGCCGCGGTGAAAGGCACACCTATCAGATTCAGTATGGTTACTACGGCGAATGCCTCTTTGCCGAGCTGATGAAGGGCGACGTGCTGGAGTGGCACAGCAAGGACTTCGCGCCACGAGACGGCATGTGCATCAGGTCGGCAACAGACATGCGGGAAGGCGTGCGGGAGTATGCCACAGCGGGGAAAGTGGTCGTCACCAATGATGGCTATGAAGGGTACTACCTTGCCGATTCGGGCGACAGCTACTTTGTTGAGACACAAGAATACGACCTCGTGCCAAAATCGGAGGCAAGAGTGGAGCTTCGCGAAGCAAAGAATGGACAAGGCTTCGTCTACTTGAAAAGCGACATCAGGAAAGCCAATGTCCGCAAAGGCCCATCGAAGCAAAGCCAGGTGCTCTTCACGCTGGACAACCCCGAAGATGAGGTGCCCGAGGGCTATCCATGCCTGGGGCTCGAGTATGACAAGAGCGATTACAACATCTGGTACAAGGTCAGCATCAACGGCAAGACGGGTTACATCAGCAGCAGGATTGCGCTTTGGGACAGCATTAGTCTCTAAACGTCGCAAGCCCTATTCTCCTTCTTCTCGTTGCCTCTTTTTCACCTGACTTAACTTAATTCTTGAAACGCAAGCTGCGTTCCGACGATCGCAGGTTGCATCTGTAGAATCGCAAGTTGCGTTTCTACAAACGCAGGTTGCGATTTAAGAATTATCTGTGTTTCAAAGGAATTTCAAACATAACATACAAAAAGAGAGAGAGGCAAACGAACATGTTCGTCTGCCTCTCTTTGTTTTAGCCTAAAGTTTGGAAATGATTATTCATCCAACTTAATGCGGACGTTGCGATACCAAACGTCGTCGCCGTGGTCTTGGAATGCGATGTAACCACCGTCCTTCTGACCTTCGACAATCATCAGGTCGTAAGCTGCCGGGAACTCGCCGCCCTTCTTGAACTTGCTGCCGTCGAGCATCTCTTTCCACTTCGGAGTCCAGAGATGATACTCCAGAACTTCCTCGCCATTCTGGTAGTGCCAAACAGAGCCCTTGAAGACGCGAATCTTCACGGTGTTCCATTCGCCGAAAGGCTTTGCGTTCTGAGGCTTGGCAGGAATCATGTCGTAGAGAGAAGCAGCCTGACGATTGCCGTCGATACCTTGATTGGCATCCTCATGATTGGCATTGTCGAGCACCTGATACTCTGAGCAAGACTGCCAGATGGGCAGGTAGTTGCCGTCCTTGCCCTTAGCTTCCTGAGCAAGATAGAAGATGCCGGAGTTGCCGCCCTTGCTGATCTTGTACTCGCACTCGAAGGTGAAGTTCTTGAACTTGTGAGCGAACAGGAGGTCGCCACCGCCTTCAACTTGAGCTTCGCCAGTGCCGCTACCAACGAGGTGAATGCAGCCATCAGCATTCTCCCAGCTTGTGGGAACAGCTTCCTGACCATAGCCGCGCCATCCGTCGAGGCTGGTACCATCGAAGAGCACATAGTAGCCGTCGGCATCTACCTTCAACTGAGACAAGTCGTACTGCTCGTTGTCAACGATTGTTGCGCTGTCCTGAGGAGCATTCGGATCTTGCTTCTCAACACAGTTCTTGCAGGCTTCGCAGTCGCAATTACACTTCTTCTGACCGCAGCAAGCAGCCAGGAACATTGCTGCCAAAGCAGCAACAAAGATGATTGATTTCTTCATGATTGTTTATTAATTATTATAGGAACAAAAGTTACTCTAGGGACTATATCTTGGACGATTAGCCTATTTCCAGCCGCTCAAGTCCTGTGGGTTCTCAATAATTGAAGGTATCTTCTCGAATATGGCTTTCCACTTGGCTGCATCGAACTTTGGACGACGGTCATAATAGTAGACGCCATTCTTCTCCTGCTCAACGTCGGTGATTTGCGTGTAGCAGAAGGCTGTGATGTGCTTGCAGGCGATGATGGCATCGACCTCTTTCTCGAGAATCTGGAAGAACTCGTCCTCTGTCTCTATCTGTGCGCCGTAACCCCAAGAATTGGCACGCTCCTCTTTCGGTATCCAACCCAGTCCGCCGAACTCATCCAGCATGTAAGGCTGTCCGTTATAGTTTGCGAGGAAGTCCTTGCCGCCCATGTTGCGATAAGGCTCCACGCCTTTCTTGATCTCATGATTGGCAGTAAGACGCTCATACTCGCGGCTATAGTCGTGCACACTCCAGATGTCCGTCTTGACGTGGGCATCGCCGCTGGAATCGTTGACGGGTCGCGTGGGGTCGATGGCCTTGGTGAGATTGTAGAGGTCATTCACGAAGCGGACATACACACCGTCGCGAGCGCCCCAAGTCTCATTGAGAGGCGTCCAGGTTACAATGCAAGGATGGTTGCGGTCACGCACCACTTCGTCTGCCCACTCCGTAAGGAAATTGCGGACAGCCTCTTCGTTGTTGACGTCCAAGCCCCAACTTGCCTGCTCGCCCCAGCAGATATAACCCAGTTTATCGGCCCAATAGAAGTATCTTTCCTCGAAGACCTTCTGGTGCAGACGAGCGCCGTTGAAGCCCACAGCCTTGCTCATCTCGATGTCATGACGCAGAGCTTCATCGCTAGGAGCCGTCCAGATGCCGTCGGGATAGTAGCCCTGGTCGAGCACAAGACGCTGGAAGTAAGGCTTATTATTAAGGTAGAAGTAGCCGCCGGCAAGGTGTATCTTGCGCATTCCGGCATAGGACTTCACCTCATCCAGGACGTTGCCCTTGGCGTCGCGAACCGTGTACTTCACATCATAAAGGTTAGGAGTCTCAGGTGTCCAAAGCTTTGGATTCTTGATGGGAAGCACGATGACTGTGTTATTGGTTGCAGGAGCCTGCTTGCTCGACACGAGTTTCTTTCCGTCGAACACTTGAACGGTCAGCATGTTGCCGTTGCCTTCCTCATAGAACTCAGGGCGAACGACGAGTTGCTGCTGGTCGATGTCGGGCGTAGCGAAGATGCATTTCAAACCCATAGGATTGACTGCCTCCATCCAGACCGTCTGCCAAATGCCTGTCACACGAGTGTAGTTACAGCCGGCACTCTTCAGTGAGGTGCTCTGCTTACCGCCAGGCTGCTTGCCTCCACGAAGTGCGTCCTTTACCATAATGACGAGATTGGCACTTCCGCCAGCCTTCACGAACTTGGTGATGTCGAGAGAGAAGGACGAACCTGTGCCACAATGACGACCTACCTTCTTTCCGTCGATGTAAAACGTAGCGTCATAATCGACAGCACCGAAGTTGAGTAAAATGTTCTTGTCTGCCCAAGCTGCCGGGATTTCAATGTTGCGTTGGTACCAGATGCAGGGAATGAAGTCGGTGTACTGAACGCCAGAGAGGCTGCTCTCAGGGCAGAAGGGAACGGTTATCTTGCCGTCGAAGCCTTTGCTCTCGCGCCAGCCTTTCTCGGCTCCTGTCTGACCGAAGTCGAAACTATAGCTCCAAGTGCCGTTGAGGTTCACCCAGTCGGCACGCTCGAACTGAGGACGTGGATACTCGCTGCGAGGAAGGTCCGCAGCCTTAACGATGCTGCCAAAGGAGAGCAGCAGAGTCGCCGCCATAAGCAGTTTGCTGAAGTGTTTCATACTTTTTATCTATTATAATTATTGTTTCAACTACAGTCTCTTAGAAAAGTCCCTCAAACAGGTCGCCCTGAACGGTCTTCTTGGGAACAGTTTCTTTCTTGTAGAACTTCTGCAAACCGGCTATTGTCTGACGAAGGTCTTCACGAAGGCTCTCAGGAGCAAGCACTTCAACACTTGTTCCCAAGCCAAGGATAACGTTCTGCAAGGCGTCGCTCATCGGCAACTCCACCTGAATGGTGACAGAGTTTGTCTTAGAGTCAGTGCTGCGCTGAAGCACCTCGGGATTGCCGAGCTTGGCACGAACGACATCTTCGTCGTTGCCAATGCGAAGCGTCACAGGTGTCAGCGGTCCATCGGGCAAAGCACACACAGGAGCGCCATCATACCTGAGGAACGAAGCCGCTTTGAGCAGAGGGTTCTTCCACTCGAGGTTGATGTAACGAAGGATGCGCTTGTGTCCGCGACGGAAGCGTGGCTCAAGGCGAGCTCCCTTCAGCACGAAGAAAGCGACATCGTTCTGCAACATGCGCTTGCTGCAACTGAAGTCACGGTTGACGGCCTTGAGTCGTGTGTTGACATAATGAATCAGGCTGCGGGTATTACCAGTCTCGTTTGTTTTGGTTCGCTCGCCCATGAAGTATTCCATTTCAGGGTCGCGAAGAGCCTCGTCAAGAATCATCCAACGGAGGCGCTGCAAATCATTTTGTATCATGGTTGAAGGTTATGATGTTATAAGTTCTTGAGGAATTCGGGTATGTTCTTTATGGTGTTCGTCACACGTCGCAACAGTGTGGACGCAGGAGCGGTAAAGACCTTATGAGCATTAATGGTGTAAGTGCCGGAACCGACAAGCAGACAGATATTATCTCCTTCTACTTCTGCACTTGCCCATCGCAAGCTGTGCATTCCTTGTATGGTATAGCCGCTGGGAATATGAATGCGTGCAGATGTGTTGGCAGGAACCTCGACTTCCCAAGTGATGCCTTCCTCCGTACGCCACCATTCACTGCTGACTGTACCATAAGGCGTGTCGTGCGAAGCACGCACATGGTTCAACTCTTCAGGCATATTGATGGACATATCCAGTTCCTTGTAAGCACGACTTCTTGAAGATTGACGTATGCCAGCCAAGTCACCATACATCCAGACGAGGAGGTCGCCAAGAAGCATGACATGATTGCCGCTGTTCATAGCCGGATCGGCTGTATCACCGTTCCAAAGCTCCCAGATAGTCGTGGCGCCTTTATCTATCATATAGCCGAAACTGGGATAGTCTTTCTGTAAGATGATGCGCATTGCTTGGTCCAGGTGCCCTCGATTCGTCAAGCAGGTCATGAGATGCTGCATGCCAATCACGCCGCAGCTGACGTGGTCGTTGTATGTGTCCTTCGTTACATCAACGATGTTCTGCAGGACACGCTCTTCGTCGCCATCGGGCACGAGGCCAAACTCGAGCGACAAGAGGTTGGCTGTAACGGTATTGTTTGAGTAGCTGCCCGTCTCAGGATGATAGAAGTGGCGGTTATAGGCATCCTTGAGATTCTGCTGTTTCTTGTCGTAATCGAGCATATCACCTTCACGTCCAAGCTGCATTGCAAGCTGTCCCATCATGGTGAGCATGCTGTAATACATGGCAGAAGAGATGAGTGCACCGTCTGTCTTACGAGCCGGATCTTCGCTATGAATCAGGTCTGGTCGTTCGGGAGGCATGCACCAGTCGCCGTAAGTATTAGTCGTCACAATGCCATCCTTGAGGTTATGATCCAGATAATTCAAGTAAGTCTGAAGGAAAGGATAGTACTTCAGCACGGCATTGAGGTCGTTGTAGCGTCGGTAGAGCATAAAGGTTGCATAGACCGAGAGAGCCCCCCAGGCAACGTCCTTATTGCGAACAATCCAGAAGCCAGGTGCTACGTCGGCAATGAGGCCATCGTCGTCCTGCGTGTCCCAAACGTCTTGCAGCCACTTGTAATACAGAGGGCCATTGTCCACGAGCAGATTCTCGCCGTAGCATCCCATTGCGTGGTCGCCCAGCCAACCCATTCGTTCATCGCGCTGAGGACAGTCCGTGGGCATTCCATGGTAGTTGCCGATGATGCCCCAATAGGCGTTTTCGTGCAATTTGTTGAGGAGTTCGTTGTCACACTCGAAGGTGCCTTGGTCTGCCATACTGTCATAGATGACGCAACCAGTGATGTCCTTCAGCTTGGGCTCCCTTTCGATGCCGCTTATCTCTACAAAGCGGAAGCCTTGATAGGTGAGTTGCGGCTGGTAAGTGAACACACCATCGATGGCTGGGATGTATGTATCGGTACATTTCGCACCACGCAGATTGGCGACGGAGAGCTGGTCGGGATTCTTCGGATCGAGTATCTCAGCATGTCGGATGACGACAGGCACATCCTTCTTTCCCATGAGGCGGACACGAAGTTGTCCAACCATGTTCTGCCCCATATCGATGATGAAACGACCATCGCCTGTGCGACGAATGCTCTTTGCATTCAGTTCCTTTTGCACTTGCATACCCTGACAGGGTTGAGGCAGCAAGATGCCCGTCGGTTCTTTCAAGCGGTCGGCCTGTTGCCAACTGCTGTCGTCGAAGGAAGCTGTCGTCCAGTCTGTCATCTCACGGACAGCCTCGTAGCGTTCACCAGCCCAGAGATTATTGCGCTGAATAGGGCCTTCTGTCGTGACTTTCCAGTCTGTTCCAGAGACGATGGTCAATGTGTCTTGGGCAGTTTCGATGACAAGTTGAGCCTTGAGGCGAGGCAAGCCGTAGGAGGTGCAACCCTTGTTGAAGCCAAGCACATAGCCGTTGCCCAGAACGGAGCCTATGGCGTTGTTGCCTTTGCGAAGGAGAGAGGTGACGTCGTAAGTGTTGTAATAGACGGTCTTGGTGTAGTCAGTCTGTAATGTGCCGAAGACATCCTTGCTGACAGGCTTGCCGTTGATGTAGGTACAGCCCCATCCCATACCACTTATATAGAGTGTGGCGCGACGAACTTTGCTTTTGACGGAGAAAGTGCGACGCAGATAACGGGCAGGAAGATCACGGCTATCGCCTTCGCCTACCACGATCTT
>JAFYYO010000212.1 GCA_017557475.1 Bacteroidaceae bacterium | reverse complement strand
TCTTTCAGTTTGTGCCGAGCAGAAACAAGCCCAGCCGAATATAGCGAAAAGTGCTAAATGTCTCATTATTTTAGTATTTTCTTTCCATCATGAATGAATATCCCCTTTGAAGGCTCACCTGCCAGTTTTCGACCATCGAGAGCATAATAATTAATGTCATTAAAGTCCTTAGAGTCCTTAAGGGCTTTAGAGTCGATGCCGGTTATCTCGTCGTCGGAGATGACGGGATGCAGGGTGATGCGGTCGAAGTTAGGTGCCCAAAGGTCATCATACGCTTGAATGGTGATGGTATTCCTAGAGCCCTCTTTCAAGGTGACGGGTATCATCTTCCATCCCATCCCTTCGGGGTTCCAGGTGCTGGTACAGTCGCCATTACTTTGGAAGAAGATGGTATCGCCTACCTGCACATCGTTGACGAGCAGTTTTGCAGGTCGGGTGTCTTTCGAGACGTAGTAAATGGTCAGGATGTACTCGCCGGAATGAGAGGCTTTGATGCGGTTGAACTGAATCTTGCCACCAAGTCCGAGGTCGCCAACAAAGCTGCCTCCGGAAGCATGAAGTGCGTCGTAGGTCTTTGCTTTTGCTCCTCCAGAAAGTGTATTGCCGGATGCTTCTGCCTCATAGGTAGTGCGATTGAGTGGCACATCGAGGTTGTCGTCGGGAGAAATCTGCATGAGGAAGCCGCCTTCGCTGATTTCCTTGATGGTGAGAGTGCGGCCTTTCGTCACTTGCTTCTTTTCGAACTTGAGTTCGCTCCTGCAAGTTCCGTCTTTATAGATATAGGCCGTATAGTTCGTACCCTCTTCGAGGAAGTCAAGTTTTACTCGACAAGAGCGTTCGTTCACGCTTATGCCCGACACCCACCAGTCGCTTCCTTTCCTTCTGGCAACAGTTGCGAAGAGTGTGGGATTGCCTTCCAGGAGCAGACTTTCGTCCCAAGCTGTGGGCAGACGCTTCATGATGTCGCGCCCCAAGAAGTACTTGAGGTTCTGCGGACACTCGGCTATGTGCACGATGCCGCTCTCGAAGAGGGTGAGAAGAGCCATGTGATGGCCCATACTTCTATGGGTCAAGATGCTTCCTCGCCAAGTTGCGAAGTCGCCAGGAGTGTAGTCCATCGCCCCCACAACATTGCGAGTGAAGAGGACGCCTAAGTGTTCCTGAGTCGTGTTCTTCTTTGAGTGCCAGAAGTTTTGCTCGCCTCCGAAGATGCCTTCCTGAGTCATGATGTGCGGATAGGTGCGTCGAAGGCCTGAAGGACGCGTGCAACCATGCAGGTTGACGAGCATGTGATACTTTGCCGCAGCCTTGTAGAGGTTCTCCATTCGCGTCATTGTTTCCTTCGAATCGTCTTCCCAGAAGTCGACTTTGACACCCTTGAAGCCCCAATCCTTATACTTTTTCAGGGTCGCTTCCATGTTCTCGTTCGAGAAGGACTGGTTGCTGCTGAGGGTTGCTGTCTGCCAAAGGAGGCAGTTCACGCCTTTACTTGCGGCCTCGTTGGTGAAGGTAGGGAACCAAGAACTGCTCCATCCTGCGTCGATGAGATAGTAGGACCAGCCCATATCTGCTGCCAGTTCGCAGTGTGCCCACTCGCCTTCGTGAAGGCCTCCATAAGCATTCCTTATCTCACTTTTATTGCCATCCGAGCCTCCCCAATACCAAGCGGCGACTCCAGGCTTTATCCAACTCAGGTCGGTCATCTCGGTTGGAGGGCAAAGATTCTCAGTCATAGTGGTCTCGAACACAGCCTTTATGTCCCCACACACCACCATTCGCCAAGGGGTATAGGTAGGCAAGTCGCAGAGTATTCTGTGGCTTTTGTCCTCGGCATAGTCTTTTGTCTGGCCCGTCCAACTATAGGAGAACTCGCCTTCCTGCTCTTCTACTTTCGTCAGAGAGGTGCAGAAGAAGCTCCGGCAGTCAGCCTCGGAGATAAGAAGATAGTCGGTTCCGTTATAGACGAGGGTAGGGGAGTTGTAGCGCGCATCACCCGTCTCTCGAAG
>JAFYYO010000211.1 GCA_017557475.1 Bacteroidaceae bacterium | reverse complement strand
CTCTTTGCGGTTTCTTTCGTTGACTGCTTCTATCTCTTCTGGTGTGAAATTATTAAAAGAAGTTGTAACGCCTTCGCAGTCGGTTGAACAAAGGAATTCCTTTCCGACTATGCCGTTGTGGACGTATAACAGTTGGCCGTCGCCGTGATTTATCTTCATTTTACTATCTTGGCGGTTTGATATGATCTTTTCGATGTCATCCCATATCTTATCCATTGGTGTCCTGTCCTGTGCAGAAATGGTTATCGACAGTATGACAGATAATATGATTGTCATTATTCTCTTCATATTTTACAAATCGTTTAATTGATAATTGTTTGACGGTAGTCCGTTTATTGAAACTCGCTGTATCATGCGATTGCCTCTTTCACGCAAGGTTCTTGCCTGTTCTGCAAATTGTATTTGCGGATCCTCGTAAGGAATCACATCACTTTCTTCGACAGGTCGAAGTGCTGGAGCCTCTTGATCTTCTTTTGCGATTCTCCTTGAAACACTCGCTTTATGCTTTTTCTTACGGGTCTGCTGCGGATTAACAGCGGATTGGCCTGTGTTCTCCTCCTTTGGCTCAGTTGCTTTAACCTCCACAGCCTTTATCTCAGTTTCTTCCACTTGGATGTCGGAGTGTGACTCGCATTCAACCTTGGCAATTTGAGGTTGGCTGACGGTTTCTTCCCTCGGTGGCCCGAGGAAGACGATTAGCAAAGCTGCAACACAGGCTGCAGCCACCCAAGGCCAAAGCCTCACAATACGTGGTTTGGTTTTGCGCTCTGCCATCATCTGGTCGAAAAGTGCCTCGTCAACGGTCAACTCGCCAAGCATCCCGGCAATAACTTTCCAGTCATCAGGAACATCCTCACGGGCAACCTCACGGGCAAGCAGTTTCTCCTCCTCGGCAGTCGTCTCACCGTTGAGATACTTCTTAATCAATATTTCCGTTTCGTTATACGTCATGTCCTTAACCTTTCCTTAATCTCTGCAAATACCTTCTTTCTTGCGACAGAAACGATGCTCTTTATTGAAGGCTTCGCTATATTGGTCTGCTTCACAATGTCATCAAGTTCAAGACCTTCTATCTGCCTCATTTCAAACAGGCGTCGCTCACTCGGCTTCAGATGCTTCACGGCCTCATTGACGGCCTCATAAAGTTCCTTGGCCTCCAGATGCTCGTGGGGCGAAGCGCCTGTATCACAGCCTGGCGGAGCAACATCCCCATGCATCTTGCCTGAGACCGCCCGACCTTTGGACGCTTGCAAGGCAAGGATGGGGCTGGACTTTCGCTTCCTCACCATGTCCATGCAACAATGCTTAGCCACCCTAATGGCAAGAGCATCATGACGGACGCCAGACTCCATCCTGTCAATGAACCTAAGAAGAGCCACCAACCCCTCCTGTGCAACGTCCTCGGCATCATCGTCATTACCGAAGAAACTGCGGGCAACCGAGAGCATCAACTCACGGAGCGCAGGGGCAATATGTTCAAACTCTTCTTGCGTCATCTGCTATATAAGCGAATGTCAACGTGAAAAGTTAAGTT
>JAFYYO010000210.1 GCA_017557475.1 Bacteroidaceae bacterium | reverse complement strand
CACTTGGTTCTACAACTATGGAGGCAACGTCGTCATCAATACGCCGTGGAACTTGCAGTTCAGTAGCGACATCTCGCAGCAGTGCCGCCGTGGTTATGACGATGCCACGATGAATACCAACGAGCTCATCTGGAACGCACAAATAAGCCAGACTTTCCTCAAGTCGAAGAATGCGACGGTCAGCGTGCAGTGGTACGACATCCTTCGGCAGCGCTCAAGCATCAGCCGCAACTACAGCGCGACAAATCGTAGCGACACTTGGACGAACGCCATCCACAGCTATGTGATGGTTCACTTTATCTATCGCTTCAATCTTTTGGGCAACAAAGAGGCTCGACAGGCAGGCTTCGGCGGTGGTGGTCCTGGCAGCGGTATGTATAATGTCCGTGCTGGTGGCGGAGGAGGCCGTGGCGGCGGTGGCGGTTTCGGCGGTGGCGGCGGCCGCTTCTAATAGGCTCTTGTAATAATTAGGCGTGTCAGGCTTCTCAACTAGGCACGCCTAGTTTGTCAATTAGGCACGTCTAGTTTGGGAATTAGGCACGTCTAGTTTACCAACTAGCCACGCCTAGTTTGCGAGTTACCTTAGAGGAATCGTTTTGAGATGGTAAAGAAGCGACCTCGGATGCGGCGCCGGAGGGGGAAACGCTCCTTAAAGACTTCGGGCGTGAGCAAGGTGCTGTGGTTCTCGATGTCGTCGTAATAGATTTCCTGTAACTTTTGTGTTGTGACAGGATCGAAGATGAAGGCGTTCACTTCGTAGTCGAAACAGAGTGAACGCGCATCGAGGTTCGTGGTGCCGACGGTGCAGAAGAGGCTGTCTATCATCATGACCTTGCTGTGATGAAAACCGTCGTTGTAGTAATAGACCTCAGCTCCACGCTTCAGCAATTTACGCATTTCAAGGCCGATAACGTCGTCGTTCACCTTGCCGTCGCTTTTCGTGGAGACCATGAACTGCACTCTAACGCCTCGCTCCAAAGCTCTGCGAAGGGCAGCTCGAACTTCTCCGAAAAGCATCGCATAAGGGTTGACGATTTGCACAAGGAGGTCGGCATTGTCGATGCAGATGCCGTAAGTTTGTCGCATGATTTGTGGCGATTCCTTAGGCCAGCGGCTTGCAAATGCAACAGGTACAGTCCCCCTCCAACTCCCCCGATGGAGAGTGGTTGTCTTGGGAGTAGTCTCCCCTCGGAGAGATTTAGAGGGGGCTGTCATCTTATGGAATAGCTCCTCGTAAGCCTCCACGATTGGACCTTCCATGCGAATGTGCATATCGCGCCACTTGCCCACCTTCGGCTTGCCGTGAAGGTAGTAGTCCGCCACATTCATGCCGCCAGTATAGACAATCTTGCCATCAATGATAGCTATTTTGTGGTGATTGCGATGCATGAGGTGGTTAATCCAAGGGAAGCGGACGGGGTCAAAAGCCGTTATCTCGATGCCGGACTCACGGATGCGAGTCTGCAGTGTGTCGGAAAGCGGCTGGTCGCTACTCTTGTTGCCAAAGCTGTCGAAGATAATCTTCACCTCAACTCCTTGCTGAACCTTGTCGCGGAGTTTCTTCAGGAGCTCGCCGCAAATGCTGTCCTGCTGGAACTTGAAGTAATCCAGGTAGATGTACTTTTCTGCTCGCTCAATTGCTTCGAAGAGGTCGCGGAACTTAATCTCGGCAGTAGGCAGAATGGTCACCTGGTTGCCTTCATACAAAGTAAGTCCCAATTGCTGGAAGTCGCGCTTGGTTCGTTCGGCAGAGTTTTCGCTCCAACCGGGCATGCAACCCAGCAATACAAAGGTAAGTATGAGGACTCTTTTAATCATTTCTTGTGCAAAGGTACAAAAAGATTAGGGATTAGGGATTAGAGTTTAGGGATTATTTCTTATCTTTGCACAAGAAAACGATAAAAAGGTAAAAGAAAGATGAGTAAAGTAGTTATCAATTCCTTTGAAGACTTCCAGCAGTACGAAGGACAAGAGTTGGGAGTCAGCGATTATGTGGAACTTAGCCAAGAGCGCATCAATATGTTTGCAGATGCAACGCTCGACCATCAGTGGATACACGTCGATACAGAGAAGGCAAAGAAAGAAAGTCCCTTCGGTCAGACCATCGCTCATGGCTACTTGACCTTGAGCATGTTGCCGCATCTGTGGGATCAAATCATCGAGGTGAACAACCTGGAACGCATGATGAACTACGGAATGGATCGCATGAAGTTCGCTATGCCTGTCTTGAGCGGTCAGCATATTCGCATGCATACCAAACTTGAGGAACTCGTCAACCTGCGCGGCGCCATCAAGACAACCATCAAGTTCACCATCGAGATTCAGGAAACAGGAAAGAAAGCCCTTGAGGGACTGGCCACATTTATCTACTACTTCAAGGCTTAGAATAGCTCCAATTGAATGTGGTGAGGGTTGCTCGTCGGCTTTGCCTGCTCTTTGTGTGTCTCAGTTCGATACACAAAGTCGAGGAACAAATCGAGCTGAATGGCAAAGTCGGGCTTGATAGCATAGGTGCCGTAACGAGTGCGAGTAAAAGGCGACTCGTTACGTTTGCTCTGCTCCCAAAGGTAACGCCCGACATTGTCGCGAATCTCGCTGTAGTCGAGGTCACGCACAAAGAAGTCAGCGTGCTTGTTATAGATCCTGCGAGCAACGTTCTTGATGCGTAATCCGCTGCGTCCACATTCGAGCAGAATCTCGATAATGTCCCTATGGTAAATGTTATTCACTCTGCAAATATACACTTTTCTGTGCAAAGATACAAAATAATCTTGAATCTTTAATCCCTAATCCCTAATCTTTTTATATCTTTGTCCGCTGAAACATATCATATAATATAATGTATAAGGTAAAGTCTTTGCTGCTAGCATGCAGTTTGTTCTCTTTTCTCGTTTCTTGTATTAACGATCCCGAAAGACATGCACTCACTCCCGTTGGGAGTTCGATTATCCTCTATGCTGATCAGACGTTGGACTCGCTTCGCTTCTATACTTACGATAGTTGGACTGTAACTCCATCGGCCGACTGGATAAGCGTAAACGGTGACTCACACATGGACATCAGTTACGACTATTCAAAGTGTTACTTATGCAGAGTGTTCCTGGCAGTAGAGCCCAACACCACAGGAGAGACTCGCAGCGGCACAGTGCTTGTTCAGTCGTATGACTATTCCTATTCCTCTCCCTTTGTGCAACTCGGCATACTTAATGTGTCGCATCCTGCTTATAAAACTGACACTCCATTCGACGAGTACGGCATCATCCCAAAGGTCGCTCACTTTGAACTGATAGACAGCGCACATTGGACAAGCGACTCCATTTGCTTCAAGGTCGAGGACAACTGGGAACTTACCTTTGTTGACGAACAACCGGAATGGCTCTCTCTCGACAAGACGACGGACCTCAAGGGTAAGTACAAAGTGAATCTCGCACTTGTGCCGAACACCGATACTGAGAACGGAAGACAGACAACACTTCGCCTCAAAAGCGGAGATGTTTCCAATGAGATTGTCGTTCGTCAGCTTCCTGCCAAGAAGGAAGAGGAAGAAGAGTAGATTATGCAATACGAACTCTTCAGCAATGCCGACTTCCAGCAGGAGACGCCTTTTACAGGTCGCTCTGTTTGTGTGCTCGGCAGCTTGCCAAAGTCTTTGCGGCAAAAGCTCCAGACTCTTGGAGCAGACATCAAGCTAGGGCTGAGCCGCAATGTGCATTATGTCGTGCTTGGCAAAGACGTTCCTGCTAGTTCTCTTGAGCAACTTGCTCAGCTTGCCTTCAACGGTTACAACCCCAAAACCTTAAGCGAGAACGACCTCGAGAGCATCTTTGAAGGGCATTACAGTTCATACATCGTGCCTGAGCAAATCAGCAAGTCCCTCCACTTGACACTCCAGCATTTCCTTGGTGGCAAACTGCAACTTAAGCCTAACGAGAACTCTCTTTATATGAAGGAACTCTATCTTGCTCCTGATGTGCAGCCAGACCTTTATCAAATGCTTGGCAATCGTGGTATCTATGCGAATGCCTATATCGATGACACCACAGATGCTCTCGTCATCAGCGATGCTTCTCTGCAACACTTGCAAGAGGGCAAGACGGACGAGACGCTTCAATACATTGAGACGCAGTATAACCAGAGTCGTGCTCAGGCTTTCCGCTTTGTGATGACTAGCGAAGGCGAACTCCTCAATTGGCTAAAGCAATAAGCTTATGTTAGGGACAATCATCAACACCATTACTATCCTTGCAGGCAGTACTTTCGGAGCATTAGTCCGCACAGGCATTGGCGAGAAGTACAAGAAGGCTCTCTTCGATGGCTTGGGGCTTTGCTGTCTTGTGCTTGGCATGAATGCATCGCTGCCCAATATGGCAAAGAGCGAGTTCCCTGTTCTCTTTATCCTCAGCCTTGCAATTGGTGGGTTAATCGGCACGAAACTTGATTTGGCGGGAAGAGTTGACCGACTGAATGCCCGCCTGAATGCTAAGTCAAATAAGGAGAACAATAGTGTTCAAGGACTCGTGACAGGATGCTTGCTCTATTGTATAGGCACGTTCTCCATCGTAGGCCCGGTGCTTTCGGCTCTCTCTCCGACACAAGGTTGGGCCTGGAACGAGTCGGCCAATACATTCTTATATACAAATGCGACGCTCGACTTCGTCAGTTCCGCCGTGCTCGCTGCCTCGTATGGATGGATAATGCTCCTTGCTGCACCAGTCCTCTTCTGCTGGCAAGGACTGTTCTATGCCATAGGTTGCATCTGTGGAGACGGAATGCCAGAGCCGATGAGAGTTGAGCTGAGCATAGTCGGCGGCGTGCTTATCATTAGCTCAGGCCTTAGCATACTTGGCATTAAGGATTGCAAGACCGTCAACCTTCTGCCGAGCTTGCTTGTGCCAGTCGTGTTTTATCTTATTAAGATGCTTTTCTGACTCTTAGCGAAGAAAAAGCCTGAAAAGTTTGCACAGTTCAAAAAAACTTCCGACCTTTGCACCGCAAAATTAAGAAGAGACCTGGAGAGATGGTAGAGTGGTCGATTACACCGGTCTTGAAAACCGGCGTGCTGAGAGGCACCGGGGGTTCGAATCCCTCTCTCTCCGCTGAGTGAAGGCAGCCGATAAGGTTGCCTTTCGCATTTTTGTCGAGACATAACTATACTAAGATAATATACAGATGAAACGTGTCAAGTTCCTTTTGATGGCATTTATGATGGCGGCAACTATGGCGGGACAGAACAAGAATGCAGCCGTCAATTATGATGAGGGCAAAGTGCCGGCATTTGGAGTTCCTGATGTACTGAGGTGTGAGGATGGAAGTCATGTGAAGACTCCGAAGCAATGGGAGAAGAAGCGTAGGCCTGAATTGCTGAAGATGTTCAGCGAGCAAGAGTATGGCATAACACCTCGAAATACAGGCATTAAGGTGGAACATGAACTCGTGGCTTCCAACTCAGGGGCAATGGGCGGGCTAGCTACACAAAAACAAGTGCTTTTCAAGTTCAAGGACAAGAACGGCAAGACGCATCAGGCTTTGCTACTGCTCTACATTCCCAATGCCGTCAAAGGGCGCGTACCTGTGATTGTGAGTTACAACTTTCATGGGAACCAGACGACGACTCTTGAAGACGATGTATTGCCCTCACTTTCGAAGGAACTGATGAAAGAGATGGGTTCTGAAAGTTGGGTAAGAGGAGAGCAGAAGAGTCGCTGGTCTTACGAGTTGGCATTGCAGCGAGGCTATGCGGTAGCTACGATGAACTACCACGATATCTGTCCCGATTCTCCGGCTTTGCTTTCTTATGGAGTGTTGCCCCTTTTTCCTAACTACAACGAAGGGTCGCGTGACACGAATGAGTGGGGAACGATAGGCGTCTGGGCTTGGGGGTACAGTCGTATTGCTGATTATCTAGAGAAGGAGAAACGTATAGACAAGAGCTGTATGGTAGTGCTAGGACACTCGCGATTGGGCAAGACTTCGCTTTGGGCAGGTGTGCAGGACAAACGGTTCAAGGTTGTCATCTCGAATGATTCCGGCTGTGGAGGCGCAGCTATGGCTAAGCGAGTCATCGGCGAGAATGTGGCTCGCATAACAGCAAACTTCCCTCATTGGTTCTGCCCAGCCTTCAATATGTATTCGGAAAACGAGGCTGCACTTCCGTTCGACCAGCATGAACTCCTGGCCTTAGTGGCTCCTCGATATGTCTATGTGGCAAGCGCTGAGGATGATTTGTGGGCAGATCCGAAGGGAGAGTATTTGAGTGCCTACTATGCAGGACCTGTCTATCGACTTTATGGTATGCAAGGTCTTCCCTCTTCAGAGCAACCACCTATTCATCAACCGCAACACTTTGATGTCGGTTACCATATTCGTGCAGGCAAGCATGATGTAACAGAGTACGACTGGAAGTGCTACCTTGACTTCTGCGACAAGGTCTTCTCGAAGTGACGGAAGCAATCTGTTTCCTAATTATTCTTCTTGCTCTGCAGGGCTTTCTTCTTTCCCATTCGGGTCAGGGAAGTACTTGTCGCCGTTACTTACTTCCTCTTCCCAAGGTTTTACGGTCTTGAGTTCGTCCGTTTGGTCGTCTTTTCTTGCCCAATATGTTCCGAGTCCCATAGTTCTTCGTTATTTAGTCGTTTCTGTCTGCAAAGGTATAAATAATACCTTTACGGAACAAGAGTTGAAGCCACATTGTGTAGAAAAATAGATAAAAAGAAGCATTTTTATCGGAAAAGTGTTGCAGGTTAGGGAATGATTGTGTATATTTGCATCGATTTAATTAACCTTATTATTAACTAAATTCTTTTATTATGAAGGCAATTAAATTTCTTGTTGCTGCAATGGCAATGGCTTTTGCAATGAACGCAAACGCAGAGTGGAAGCTTGATCTTGGTGACGGTCACTTCACAGTTAATGCAAATGTGGGTTCTTATGGTCCTTCAACAGCAGGTTTCGGCCTTGGTGTAGCCTATCAGACAGAGGTTTTCACCTGTGACTGGCTTACGATGGATTGGGATGTTCTTCACTTTGAGTGGGATGCTCCTTTTGATTCTCCTGGAGATGCAGACGCTTTGAACTTCAAGACAGGTCTTCGCGCTTACAGCCCTTCATTCGCTAATGGCCATCTGCGTGCTTACACAAACCTGGATATGGGTTATGTTTTGGGTTTGTATAAGGACTTTGCAGATGACGTGTCTACCAGCAGTGCCTTTGGCTTGGATTACGGTATTGGCTTGCAACTCAACAAGAAGTGGTCTTTTGGCTACACTCTGGAATTCACGAAGAATGGTGACGGCAAGGGCAAGAGCCACTACGCAACTATTGCTTACACATTCTAAGCAAAGCAGCATTAAGAATTTAATAGCATTAAGGCTCAGGGTTTTCTCCTTGAGCCTTAATTGTTTTCTGCCTGGAATTGCAGGAAAAAACTTTACAACTTTTTTGTTTAGTTGTTCGATGAAGCAGGTGAAGTTTGCCAACACTCCCAGTGTTGTTGGTCAACTAGACACGTTATGTTTGCAATCATAACACGTTATGTTTGCCAACGAGGCACGTTAAATCCGTCGATGAAATGGGCAGTTTTTGCCCCTAAAACACATCTTTTCTGTCCTTTTTTACTGGTGCGTTAATGTGGCTTTCTTTGTAAGTTTTTGATACTCACTAGCCTGCAAAAATGTCAAAATTTGGTCCCTTCAAGGCCTTCGGACGGAACGAAGGCCTTTTTCTGAAGTCGTGGTGGTCGAAATGGGGAAAAATCTTTACATTTTCGAATGGTTATAGGTCATAGTTTAGCGGTTATTGAATGGTATAGTCATAAGGCGAGTCGTGAAACCAGTTTGATGGAAAGTGTCAACTAAAGTGTCGAGAATTTGCAGATGTAAGATATTTATTACCTTGACCTGCGGTCGAGCTACTATTGCACTCGGGAATGAAAAAGAAAAGAAAACTACTTTTCTTTTGCATTTCTCTCGTTTATTTCGTACCTTTGCACTCGAAAACAGAATAGACTAAGCACGGATATGAGCAATCAACGCTATATGATGCGAGGTGTGAGCGCCGCAAAAGAGGACGTTCACAACGCAATTAAGAACATCGACAAGGGCATCTTTCCGCAGGCTTTTTGCAAGATAATCCCCGATATTCTCGGGGGTGATCCGGAGTACTGCAACATCATGCATGCCGACGGGGCTGGCACGAAGTCGAGCCTCGCCTATATGTATTGGAAAGAGACGGGCGATTTGAGTGTATGGAAGGGCATCGCTCAGGACGCTCTCATCATGAATACTGACGACCTGCTCTGTGTGGGAGCAGTCGATAACATACTGGTTTCCTCCACAATAGGCCGCAACAAGATGCTCATTCCGGGTGAAGTCATCTCCGCCATCATCAACGGAACCGACGAACTCATGCAGGAGTTGCGGGAGATGGGAATCGGCATCTACGGAACTGGAGGCGAGACTGCCGATGTGGGCGACTTGGTGAGAACCATCATTGTGGATAGTACGGTGACTTGCAGGATGAAGCGAAGCGACGTCATCAACAACGCAAACATCCGTCCTGGAGATGTGATAGTAGGTCTATCGAGCTGTGGTCAAGCCACTTACGAAAAGGAATACAACGGCGGAATGGGTTCGAACGGACTTACTTCGGCTCGCCATGATGTCTTCTGCAAAGAGCTTGCGGAGAAGTATCCTGAAAGCTACGACCACAATGTGCCTGAGGAACTGGTGTATAGCGGCAAGTATAAGTTGACGGACCCAGTCGAGGGAAGTCCTCTTTCGGCTGGCAAACTCGTCCTTTCTCCCACCAGAACTTATGCTCCAGTGGTGAGGAAGATGCTCGACGAAATGCGTCCCAAGATTCATGGAATGGTGCATTGCACAGGCGGAGCACAGACGAAAATCCTCCATTTCATCGGTGAAAACTGTCGCGTCATCAAGGACAATATGTTCCCGGTTCCGCCTCTCTTCAAGGCCATTCAAAACTGCAGCGGCACAGATTGGGCAGAGATGTACAAGGTCTTCAACATGGGCCATCGCCTCGAAGTGTATGTAAGTCCCGAAGATGCCGAGCAGGTTATCGCCATAAGCAAGAACTTCAACATTGATGCTCAAGTAGTTGGCCGCATAGAAGAAGGCAAGAAGAGCCTCCTCATAAAGAGCGAGTTTGGAGAGTTTGAATATTGACCCCCCACCCCCCCCTTTAGGGGGAGTTGTAAAAATAAAAGGTTTAAAAATATGAGAATGGAGTACATATTTCTAGTTGCCCTCTTGGTCATCATGTTCTTTGCATGGAGACAATTCTATCTGACACACAAGAAAAAGAACAAACATGGCAGAAAATAATAGCCTATTAGATAAGCTCGACGGTCTTGTTAGCCGCTTTGAGGAGGTCAGTACCTTGATTACCGACCCAGCCGTCATTGCCGACCAGAAGCGATATGTCAAGTTGACCAAGGAATACAAGGACTTGGGCAAGATTGTCGAGGCTCGGAAAGAATACATCGGCTGCCTGCAGAATGTGGCCGATGCAAAGGAAATGCTCGCCATCGAGGATGATGCCGAGACGAAGGAAATGCTCAGGGAAGAACTCTCGGAGAGTGAGAAGCGCATCCCTGAACTTGAGGAAGAGATTAAACTTCTGCTGGTTCCTGCTGATCCGGAAGACGATAAGAACATCGTCCTCGAGATTCGAGGCGGTACTGGAGGCGATGAAGCTGCGCTCTTTGCAGGCGACTTGTTCCGCATGTACTCGAAGTTCTTCGAGATGAAAGGCTGGAAGATGGCGGTCAGCAGCTATAGCGAAGGAGCCGTCGGAGGCTATAAGGAAATCGTCTGCTCCGTGACTGGTGAGGGCGTTTACGGCATCATGAAGTACGAAAGCGGCGTTCATCGCGTTCAACGAGTGCCAGTTACTGAGACACAAGGACGCGTCCATACCTCTGCCGCAACAGTCGCCGTCTTGCCTGAAGCGCAGGAGTTTGATGTGGAAATCAACGAAGGCGCCATCAAGTGGGACACCTTCCGAAGCAGCGGAGCTGGCGGTCAGAACGTCAACAAGGTTGAGTCTGGCGTCCGTGCACGCTACATTTGGCGTAATCCTTTCACTAATCAGGATGAAGAGATACTGGTGGAATGTACCGAGACACGCGACCAGCCGAAGAACAAGGAGCGTGCTCTGGCCCGACTTCGCACGTTTATCTATGATAAGGAACACCAGAAATACCTCGACGATATTGCTTCGAAGCGCAAGACGATGGTGTCGACAGGTGACCGTTCAGCAAAGATTCGAACCTACAACTATCCTCAAGGTCGCATAACTGACCACAGAATAGGGTACACAATCTACAATCTTCCGTCCTTCATGGACGGCAACATCCAGGACTGCATCGACCATCTCATTGTGGCAGAAAACGCAGAAAGACTAAAAGAATCAGAGCTATAAAAGAGAAAAGAAAATGAATGAATGGTTTAATGATATAAAGAAGAGATGGATTGACCTGCTGTCAATTGCCATCGCATCAGGCCTCACTCCAAGTATGCTTCAATGGTTAGGATGGTCGGACAACATCTGGACATTCCCCATAGTGTTCTTCGTCATTGCGATTGTCGTTGGAATCGTGGTGGGTTTTGCTATGGCTCTTATAAAGAAGTGTAAGAAATGACAAGACAAGAACTCGTTGCAAACATACGAAAGAAGCAGTCTTTCCTCTGTGTCGGGCTTGATACCGACCTTAAGAAAGTGCCTGAGCATCTGCTTAAGGAAGACGACCCGATATTCGTCTTCAACAAGGCCATCATCGATGCAACTGCTCCATATTGCGTTGCTTACAAGCCCAACTTGGCTTTCTATGAGGCTTTCGGAGTGAAAGGACTTATGGCTTTCGAGAAGACGGTTAAGTACTTGAAGCAGAACTATCCTGACCAATTCATCATAGCAGACGCTAAGCGAGGCGACATCGGCAACACCAGTCAGATGTATGCCCGCACTTTCTTCGGTGAATATGATGTGGATGCGCTGACCGTTGCTCCTTACATGGGTGAGGACAGCGTGACGCCTTTCCTGGAACAAACTTCCTGTAATTCTCCCGAAGAGGGAGCCCCTAAGAACCATTGGGTTATCCTCTTGGCTTTGACCAGCAACAAAGGCTCGTTCGACTTCCAGCTCACGGAGGACAAGCAGGGCGAGCGTCTCTTCGAGAAAGTCATTCGTAAGAGCCAGGAGTGGGCAGGCGACGAGAACATGATGTATGTGGTGGGAGCAACAAGAGGCGAGATGTTCCGCGATATTCGTCGAGTTGCGCCTAATGCTTTCCTGCTTGTGCCCGGCGTAGGAGCTCAAGGAGGTAGCCTCGAGGAAGTCTGCAAGTATGGCATGATAGCGGATTGTGGCTTACTGGTCAACAGCAGTCGCGCCATCATCTATGCTGACAAGACAGAGAACTTTGCACAAGTGGCAGCAGAAAAAGCTAAGGAATTGGCCATTCAGATGGCTTCAATCTTAAATAAGTAAAGCATGGAATTCACAGCACAAATGATTGCAGGACTGATTGGCGGCACCGTTGTGGGTGATCCCGAAGCCAAGGTCAACAACTTCGCCAAGATAGAAGAAGGAAAGCCGGGCTGCATCAGCTTCCTCGCTAATGACAAGTACGAGCAATACATCTACACGACAGAAAGCAGTGTGGTGCTTGTCAACCAGAACTTTGAGCCCAAGAAAGAGGTAAAAGCAACCCTTATTAAGGTGGCTGATGCTCGAGAAGCAGTGGCTAAGCTCCTGCAGATCTACGAAAGCATGAAGCCGAAACGAGAAGGCATCAGCGACCTTGCTTTCATCGACCCGACTGCAAAGATAGGGGAGAAGTGCTACATCGGTCCTTTCGTCGCCATTGCAGAAGGAGTTGAGATAGGCGAAGGCTGTGTCCTGCATCCTCATGTCACGATAGGCCGAAACGCTAAGGTTGGCGCAAACACAGAGATTTATAGCAATGCCGTCATCTATCACGATTGTCAGGTTGGCAATCGTTGTGTGCTGCATGCCGGTTGCATTATTGGTGCCGACGGCTTCGGCTTCCAACCGACGGAGAAAGGTTACGAGAAGATTCCTCAGATAGGTATCGCCATCATCGAAGACGATGTGGAGATTGGTGCCAACACCTGTGTTGACAGGGCCGTTATGGGAGCCACCATCGTGCATAGTGGTGTCAAGATAGACAACCTTGTGCAGATTGGTCACAACGACGAGATAGGCAGCCACACGGTTATGTCCGCGCAGGTCGGCATAGCAGGCAGCACGAAGGTGGGTGAGTGGTGTATGTTTGGCGGACAGGTGGGCATAGCCGACCACGCCACCATTGCCAATCGCGTCATGGCAGGCGCTCAGGCAGGCGTTCCCAATAGCATCAAGAAGGAAGGCGCTGCCGTACAAGGAACTCCTGCCATTGAAGGCCGCAACTTCTGGAAGAGCAGCGCAATCTTCAAGAACTTGCCTGATATGTGGGCAGATGTGAATCAAATGAAGAAGGAAATAAAGATGCTCAAGGAGAAGCTGGAACAGTAATTCCCATCTTTTAGCCTCAATTCTTTTATAGGACACAGGTATTTCTCGCATCACCTGTGTCTTATTTTATAATCGCAGCTTGCGTTCCGACAGATGCAGGCTGCGTTTTTATGATTGCAAGTTGCGATTCTAGAAACGCAAGTTGCGTTTTAAGGATTACCCATGTCTGAGCAGTAAATTGGCGTTGTGAAAAGTGAAAATGTCAAAAAGAGCAAGGAAGTCAATGCCTTGCTGCAACAAGTTCGCAACTTTTCTGCAAAAGGCTTGGCGCTTTGCCGAAAAAAGCGTACATTTGCAAAAAGATAGCAATAAAAGCAAGTCAAATGTTAAAGCAAAATACACTCAAAGAAAGTTTCTCGCTTAGCGGAAAGGGTCTTCACACGGGTCTTAACCTGACGGTGACCTTCCTTCCTGCACCGGCAGGACACGGCTATAAGATACAGCGAACAGATATGCCCGGGCAGCCTATTATGGATGCTGTGGCAGAGAATGTCGTAGATACTCAACGAGGCACTGTCCTCGGCAAGGGAGAGATGCGATGCAGTACTGTGGAACACGCTCTGGCAGCTCTTTATGCCTTGGGCATCGACAATGTGCTCATTCAGGTTGATGGGCCTGAGTTCCCCATCCTCGACGGCAGCGCAGAGCCCTTCGTTCGTGAGATACAGCGAGTTGGCCTTGCCGAACAGGATGCTCCGAAGGACTATTACTATATCACCAAGAAGATGGAGTTCCGCGATGATAAGACGGGTGCCTGCATCACGTTGCTTCCCGACGATGACTTCTCCATCACGAGCATGATAGCTTTCGACGGCAAGGTGCTCAGCAGCCAGTTCGCTACACTCGACAATATGGATAAGTTTGCCACAGAAGTGGCAGCTGCCAGAACCTTTGTCTTCGTGCGCGAAATAGAGCAATTGCTCCTGGCCGGACTCATTAAGGGCGGCGACTTGGACAATGCCATCGTCATCTATGAGCGTAAGACCACTCAGGAGAACCTTGACAAGCTCTGTAAGTTGACTGGTGCCGAGCATCATGATGCCAACGACCTGGGCTACATTCAGCACAAACCTCTGGTGTGGGACAACGAGCCTGCCCGCCATAAGTTGCTCGATATCATCGGCGACATGGCCCTTATCGGCAAGCCCATCAAAGGGCGTATCATTGCTACTCGACCTGGTCACACCATCAACAACATGTTTGCGCGCATGATGCGCAAAGAGATTCGCAAGCATGAGGTGCAGGCTCCGAAGTACGATCCGAACCAAACGCCCTTGATGGACGTCGGCAAGGTAAGGTCGCTGTTGCCGCATCGCTATCCTATGCTCTTGGTTGATAAGGTCATTGACATCAAGGAGAACTATATCGTTGCCGTCAAGAACGTGACAAGCAACGAGCCTTTCTTCCAGGGACACTTCCCAGAGGAACCCGTCATGCCAGGTGTGTTGCTGATAGAAGCCATGGCGCAGACTGGCGGCTTGCTCGTCCTTCATGACAAGGAGCATCCTGAAACCTACAGCACCTACTTCCTGCATATCGACAATGTCAAGTTCCGTCAGAAGGTTGTGCCAGGCGATACATTGATCTTCCGCGTGGAACTCGTGGCTCCTCTTCGCCATAGTATAGGCACGATGCAAGGCTATGCCTTCATCGGAGAGAACTGTGTGGCAGAAGCAACCTTTACTGCACAAGTTATTAACAATAAACAATAAACGTCATGATAAGTCCTTTAGCATACGTACATCCAGAAGCCGTCATTGGCGAGAACTGCGAGATAGGTCCCTTTTGTTATATTGACAAAGGGGTTGTCATAGGCGACAACAACACTTTCATGAATAGTGTTACGGTGCTTTATGGGGCACGCATTGGCAATGGCAACATCTTCTTCCCAGGTGCAGTCATCAGTGCCATACCGCAAGACCTGAAGTTCCGTGGCGAGGATACTACAGCTGAGATAGGCGACAACAACAAGATTCGCGAGAATGTAACCATCAACCGTGGCACGGCAGCAAAGGGACGAACCGTTGTCGGCAGCGATAACTTGTTGATGGAAAGTGTGCATGTGGCGCACGATGCCATCGTTGGTAACGGTATTATCATTGGTAATGGTACCAAGTTGGCAGGCGAGATAGTCATAGACGACTACGCAATCTTGAGCGCTAATGTGCTGATGCATCAGTTCTGCCGCGTAGGCAGTTACACGATGGTCGGCGGTGGTACGCGTTTCTCTCAGAATGTCTTGCCCTTTAGTCTTGTGGCTCGTGAGCCTGCAGCCTTCTGCGGATTGAATACTATCGGACTTCGTCGCAGAGGTTTCGACCGCGACCTCATCAACAACATCCACTTGGCTTACCAAATCATCCTGCAGGGCACAGGCAAACTGAACGACCTTCTTGCCCGAGTAGAACAGGAGATTCCCAGGAGTCAGGAGATAGAATACATCCTCGACTTCATTCGTAATAGCGACCGAGGCTTCATCAGATAAACAACTTACTATGACACTTAAACTGACACTCTTTAGCCAGGAGAAAGAGGACTTCGTGCGTGAAATACTCATTGACAGCGATGCCAAGTTCGTTGAACTGCACCAACTCATCCTGAACGACTGCAATTATAGTGAGCATGAGAAGCAGTGCTTCCTCATCTGCGACGAGGATTGGCGCGTCAAGCAACGCATTTGTCTCCAGGAGAACGAAGATGTGGGCTATGATGTGGACATCAATCTGATGCTTGACACACGCATCGGTGACTTCCTCGAGGACGAGGGGCAGCGTCTGGCATATGTCTTTGATCCTGACGGGAAGCGCTTTTTCTTGATGGAACTCACGGAGAATGTCTTTGGCCGTGCCGAGAAGAAGCCTGTCGTGAATCGTCGTCATGGTCAGCCTCCTTTACAAGACCTCGTGTTATCTCCCGACCTCTCAAATGAAGAAGAGGAAAGAGAAGAAATAGATGAAGCGTTCTATGGCGACGAAGGCTTTGAGACTGAGGAACTCGACATGGAGGGCTACGAGATAGACGAATAATGACGCTTTATGTTCTGCTTGGCCCTACGGCTGTCGGCAAGACAGAACTTGCCTTGCAGATGGCAGAGAAGCTTGGGAGTCCCATCCTGAACTGCGACAGCCGGCAGATATATCGTGGGATGGAGATAGGCACAGCTGCTCCTACCAAAGAACAGCAAGCACGTGTCAAGCATTACTTTGTGGGTACACACGACATCGGCTCTTATTACAGCGCAGCCCAGTATGAGCAGGACGTCCTTTCTCTTGTGGCAGAGCTTAGCAGTACGCATGGGTCCTTGTTGCTTTCAGGT
>JAFYYO010000209.1 GCA_017557475.1 Bacteroidaceae bacterium | reverse complement strand
ACTTGACCAGTCAAAGCGCCAAAGTCGGCTGGATAGTTCTGAGTCACAACCACTTGAGGAGCGCTCTCGGGCTGTCCCATCATCCACTTCTGCATGTTTTCCGAAAGGACTTGTGCCCTCTTCTGAATCGGCTCGTTACAGATGAGGAGCGAACCTTCAGGCAGAAGACTTTGCAGAAGCGTGCTTTTCCCACCAGGAGCGGCACACAGGTCGAGAGCAAGAAGTGAAGAGTGAAAAGTGAAAAGTGAAGAATCAGAGTTACCATTTACGGGTTGAGGCGAATTAAATTCTTCACTCTTCACTCTTAGTTCTTCACTCAAAACTTGGGCCACATACATCGACGAAGCCTCCTGAACATAGTAGGCTCCGGCATGAAGAAGCGGATCGAAAGTGAAAGCAGGGCGTTCTTTGAGATAGAACGCATCAGGACACCAAGGGACTGGCTCAAGGTCAGGATTGTGGGCAAGGACTTCTTCGGCAGAGAGTTTGCGAGGGTTCAGGCGAATGGAAACCTCGGGTTCCGTCGTCTCCAAAGCAAGGTAAAGCGCATCCGCCTCTTGCTTTGTATAATGTTCGTGCATGAGACGCACGAAATCCTCAGGTATTCCTGTTTGCATCGTCATTAAGGTGTCGCTTTCAGGCACAAAGTTAAAAAGATTAGTTCAAAGTTCATAGTTTTCGCTCACAAAGTTTTGTAGTGTCAAGAAAAAACGCTAATTTTGGTGCGAAAATAGTAACTAATAACTAATAACAACCATTACAATGAACAGACGTTCCTTTATTTCGAAGGGTGCAGCAGGTGCTGCTCTCTTCAGCATCATGCCTCGCGAAGTGCTGGGCAAAATGGGAAGCAAGAACGATATTATTGCTCCCAGCGACCAGCTGACACGAGGTTTGATTGGTGTGGGCGGCATTGGTCGTTCCGGACATCACTTTGCCAGCGACCAAAGCTGCCGTCTCGTGGCACTTTGCGACGTGGATCAAAAGCATCTCGACTCGGCTCTCAGCGCTGCAAAGCAGAAGTGGGGCGAAGACTTGAAGTCCTATCACGACTTCCGCGACTTGATTAACGACCCGAATGTCGATATCGTGCACATCGCCACTCCACCCCATTGGCACGGACTTATGTCGGTCATCGCCGCCAATGCAGGTAAGGATGTCTTCTGCGAGAAACCCATGACGCGCACCATCGGCGAAGGTAAACGAGTGGAAGAGGCAATCAAACGCAACGGAAGAGTGTTCCGCCTGAACACTTGGTTCCGCTTTAAGGACACATTCTACGGACTTGGAACAGAAGTCAAGCCACTGAAGAAACTCGTCGATAGCGGTCTCCTCGGCTGGCCTCTCAAGGTTCGCATCTCTGGCGCAACAGGCTTCGCATGGAAGTTCTTCTGGGTAGGCAAGGAGAATCTCGAGGTTCAGCAGGTTCCCAAGGAACTTGACTACGACCTCTGGCTCGGCCCGGCTCCCTACAAGCCCTACAATATCCATCGCACCCATCAGACCTTCCGCGGCTACTTCGACTACGATGGTGGCGGCTTGGCAGACATGGGACAGCACTACATCGACCCCGTTCAGTACATCCTCGGCAAGGATGATGAGTTCCCCATCAAGGTCGAGATCGACGCTCCTCAGCAGCATCCCGACGCAGTTGGCATTTGGAGGAACATCACTTACACTTATGCTGACGGCTGCCAGATTATCCTCGAAGGCGAAGGCTTCGAGAGTGAAGGCAAGGTTCCATACATCGAAGGACCTAAGGGAAAGGTTTATAAGGGCTTCGAATGCACGATTCCCAATGTGCAGCAAATCATCAACGAGCTTCCCGACCCAGAGGAACGCAACACAGACTTCCTGGAATGTGTACGCACCAGACGTCAGTTCGCCCTCAACGAGAGCAACGGTCACCATAGTGCAACTATCGTCAACATCGGCGTTTGTGCACTTCGACTCAACCGTACACTCAACTTTGATCCGAAGACGCAAACCTTCATCAACGACGACGAAGCCAACCGTCTCGTCAATCAACCCATGAGAGGCGAATGGGGGAAGCTCATCTAAAGACCCCCTCTTACTCCCCCCTCAAGGGGGAGAAACAAATGGTAAATGGTAAATGATTAAATAGTAAATGACAAGATGAAACGTACATTATATATTATTATAGCAGCGATTCTGCTCAGCATGCCTTCCTTTGCACAGGATGCACGCAATCGCTCTACCGAGGCCATCGTTCAGGATGTGCTCGCACTCGTGCCCATTCAGACACAAGCAGACTTCAATAATGAAATGCAACCGCTGGTTCAGGCTGCTCCCAAGTCCATCACGATGCTTGCCGCAATGCTCAAACCTGCCGCTCAACAAGTGAATGCAAAGGTGGAATACGCCATTCATGGAGCCGTCGCCTTTGCCGGAACCAACGAATCATGGGCAGCTAACGTTCGCGAAGGCCTCAAGCAAGCCATCGCCGCACAAAGCGATAAGGACGCAAAACAGTTCCTTGAGAACGAACTTCGACTGCTCTCGAAGCAGGAAGACGTCACCTATGTTGCCCATCCAGCTTCAAATACTTATGCTCAGGCCTACGACAAGTTGGTCAGCCTCGGCAGTAATGCTGGCAATGAAATCGTGAAGGCGGTGAAGAGTAAGGACAATGTTTTGCGTATGCAGGCACTGAAATATGCCACAGCTAACGGCCTTGCAACCGACGAACTGGCTGCCAGCGTCGCTAAGAAGTATAAGTCTCTCAGCGAGGGAGCCAAGTGTGATGTCCTCAATTGGCTTGGCGATAACAAGGTGAAGAGCCAGAAGGCTTTGCTTACAACTGCTGCTACGAAGGGCGGCAAGCCTGCAAAAGCTGCCATCGAAGCCTTGGGTAAGATTGGCGGAGAGGACGCTCAAAAGGTACTCATCGACCAGTTGGGAGGCGAGAACAACGCGGAAGCTTTCCGCGCTCTCTGCTCTTTCCCAGACAAGTTGAACTTGCTCGAGCCCCTGAAAACTGCGGAAGGCGACAAGAAACTCTCTTTGATGAACCTCGCTTCTGCACGCCACTACACCGAAGCAGCTGAGGAGATGATAAAGCTTACCAAAGATAACACCTATGGTGAGGCTGCCCTCGCAGCTCTGCCAGGCGTGGTTACTCCGGATCAGACGAATGCCATCATTGGTGCTTTGACTGTGCTTGACGAAAACACAAAGCACACTTCTGCTTGGCAAAAGGCTTGTGCAGCTTCCATACAGACACTCTCTGCAGAAGAACAATACAAGAAGATATCGTTCTTCACAAGCCAACCCATGATGCCGAAGAGAGCGCTCCTCTATCCCCTACTTGCTGCCACAGGTACCGATGCTTCTGTAACTGACCTGGCGAAGATTGGTGATAAAGCTGCCCTTGAGGCACTGGGCAAGAGCACAAACTACAAGGCTGCACAGCCTCTGCTTGCAGCTGCCAAGGATGGCAACGAGAATGCTTTGATGAGCTATGTCCGCCTTGTTAACAATAATGAAAGAGGTCTCGACAGCCGCTCATCTAAACTGAGCGAGGCTTTCGCAATGGCAAAGTCGGTCGAGAACAAGAAGGATATCCTCGCCAAGCTTGGGCAGACACCTACTCGTAACGCATTCCTGCTTGTCGGCAAGCAACTCGACGACAAGGAACTTGGCTACACTGCAGCTACCGCAGCTAAGGATATCATCTCGAAGACAACTGAGGATATCGAATATGATGTCGTGAAGACCAACCTCGAGAAGTGTATCAATATCTTCAAGGCAACAGGTGATGCCGACGACGGCTACGCAGTTGATGCCCTCCGCCAAAAGCTTTCAGAGATGACTCCTGTTGAGCCTTACGTCCTTTCTCCCGAGGAGAAAAAGCAGGGATTCGAGCTTCTCTTCGACGGCACGAACCTCGACAACTTCGTTGGCAACAAGGTTGGTTATGTGCCCATCAACGGTTGTATCAACGTTACGGCCAACTACGGCAACGAGAGCAACCTTTATACCAAGAAGGAATATCGCGACTTCATCTTCCGCTTCGAGTTCTGCTTCCTGCGTCCAGGCGTGAACAATGGTGTAGGCATCCGTACTCCGATGGGTGTCGATGCTGCCTACGATGGTATGTGCGAAGTGCAGATTCTCGACCACGACGACCCCATCTATGCTGGCTTGCGTGAGTATCAGGTGCATGGCTCCGTGTATGGCGTCATCCCGGCAAAGCGCATCAAGCACAAGCCTCTTGGCGAGTGGAGCGAAGAAGAAATCCGTGTTCAGGGCAACCACATCACCGTAACTGTTAACGGAGAAGTGATTGTTGACGGCGACATCAAGGAGGCTTGTAAGGGACACAATGTCGCTCCCGACGGCAGCAACAACAATCCTTACACTGTTGACCACCGCAATCACCCCGGCATGTTCAACAAGACGGGCCACATCGGCTTCCTCGGACATGGCGCAGGCCTGAAGTTCCGTGCCGTTCGCGTGCTCGACCTTACGAAGAAGAAATAAGACGTCGGAAAACATAACGTGTTATGATTGCAATCATAACGTGGATTGTTTGCGATCATAACGTGTTACGATGAAAAACATAACGTGCCTAGTTCGCCAACTAGGCACGTCTAATTTACAAACTAGGCACGTCTAGTTGGCTAACTAGCCGTGCCTAGTTTTTTATCTACCCAAGTCGAGGCGACAAACCCTACATTTCTTCCTCCTCAACTTGCTCAACCTCTTCCTCTATCGGAGCGTCTTCTTCCACCTCTTCCAGAGCGAATGGATTGCCCGATTCCTCCGTCTCGTCGGACGTATCGGAGAAGTCATAGTCGTAGGATGTCGTGTCGGGATGATAGTAAGTCTCGCCCGAACCCGTCCACAAACGCGGGTCAAGGCCCTTTGCAGGCGGGAACTTGGTGCGATACTTGCTGAAGTGCTCGTCGGAGAGAACACTCTGAATGAACTCGCCAAAGATGGGAAGTGCCGCCTTGCTGCCTTGTCCGAGATGTCCCGTACGGAAGTGAATGCTGGGATACTCGCCGCCAACCCATGTCCCACCTACAAGTCCAGGCGTTACGCCAACGAACCAAGCGTCGGCATGATTGTTGCTGGTGCCCGTCTTGCCACCAAACTCGGTGTCAGCATAGAAGGGTCGGATGTACTGCCAAAGGCCGCCGGAGGTGCCTGAGAGACCGCCCTTCAGCATCGTCTGCATAAGATAGGCGGAACGATAAGGAATGGCCTTCTTCTCCTTCTTGCGAGCCTGATAAATGAGGTTACCATCTCTGTCCTCAATGCGCTCCACAAGCATCGGCATACTGTAGCGGCCGTCGTTGGCAACGGTACAATAGCTGTTGACAAGCTCCAAAAGGTTGACTTCGCTGCTTCCCAACACCATGGAACGCGTCTCATTCAATTTCGTCTTGATGCCCATTGCGTAGGCAGTTTGGGCGATATTGTGCACGCCGCACTCCATACCCACTCGAACGGCTATGGT
>JAFYYO010000022.1 GCA_017557475.1 Bacteroidaceae bacterium | reverse complement strand
TCAATATTCAAGGCTCGGACTTGCAATTGGTCGATGTTTTGCTCGTCGATATCGAAGACCACACGCGCTCCGATGCCAAGCGATAGGCTATCTACGCTGATGCTACCCTCTATTTCAAGTGTGGCATTGTATTCCATACGAACACTCTTTTGGAATGTGCCGCTGCTAATAAGGGTAGTGTGTCGGTTCATCCAAACATCGGAACCCTCCATCGTGCCGTCGAATTGCAGCGTTCCGTTCCAAACTTCCGTCTTGCCTGTATAGGTTTGTGTGACAGAGGGGAGGATGAGTGTGCCTTCGCCTTGTTTCACCAAACGCATTGCTCCTGTGAAAGCTCCGCCCGTAAGTGTATGGGTGTATTTTGTGGTTTTGATGTTTGTGTTGTTGCCGCTTCCTTGTGTCCATGAAGGTGTGTTAACGGTAAGGATGTTTGGAGAGGCACCTTCTTCGACAACGAAGGTTGCATCTTTCTGCTCTGTGATGAGAAGGTGGTCGCCATTTTCGATGGTAGAACCGTCGGTTACAAGGGTGCGACCATTTAGAGTCAATGGCGGCGGAGCGATGGTGATGCCTTCCAATTGTCCGAGGAAATAGCTTACATGAGGCGGTTGATTGTAGCCGCACATCTGCCAGCACATAGCATTGCGGTAGTCATGGTCGTGCCACAAAGTGTAGTTACGCCATTTGGTCGTCTCTGTTGTTGTGTAGATGCGTAGTTTGTGGTCGCTGGTTCGCAGGATAAGCTCTTCACGCCAATCGCCAAGGATGTCTCCCTGGAAGTTTGGCGAGCCTTTTGTGGAGTTGCATGTCCATACGTTACTCCCGAAAGCCCAATAGCCGCTATTGCCCCAATTTGAGCCAAGCTTCACGACATGAGGATTGAGGCCGTGGTCGTAGCCGTCGTCGCTCATACTGCCGTAGTTGAATGTCTCTTCCTGCAAGTCACCGTCCCAGTAGATGCGGAAATTCTGCATTATCGTGCCGTCAGAATCCATTGCAGTCTGTCCGTCAACCGAAGAGACATATCCGTTGGTTCGTGCCGACGACATCAGACTTCCTGGATAGGTGTTCGAGAAGTTTCCTGCAATGCAACGACCATCGTCCCTGTCCGACGTACAATTGAAATAGACTTCGGCTGTGGTAGCGTTGCGAAGCATCGAGCCTGGCTGGTCCTCATGACAAGTGAAGATTTCTTCTCCCCATCGGAATGGGTCGAGGTCGGAAGTATGCTGAGCGTCTCCATGTCCACGTCCTGTTGTACTGAGTCCTTTGCCGTTGTCGTCGATAACCATAGAGCCATAGACTATCTCATCACGTCCGTCCAAATCCACATCGTTGATGCTGAAGTTGTGGAAACCTTGTCCGAACCACGGACTACTGCTTGTCTCCTCTTTCCAATACCAGCGTTGCGTCAGTTTGTGTGTCGTCGGGTTGACATCGAAAGCCTTCATGTAGATATGCGTATAGATGCCTCTACAGATTAAGATGCTCGGGTGTTGTCCGTCCAGATAGGGTGCTCCGAAGAAGTGCTTGTTGGCTCTGTGGCCGTAGTTGTCGCCCCAAGAGCCGTTTGTGGTATTTTTGATGAGTCCTTGCAAAGAACGAGGCAACGGATAGCTCATCTTCTGGTAGATGTTGCCCGTTGCTCCTTCAAGGTAAAGGAGATACTCTGTGCCTTGCGTCTCGTAGGAATTGTTGGGCTCATGCCAAGCAATTGAACCTCTGTAGTTTGCTGTACTTGAGCCGATTGTGGTCTCAGTTCCGTCAGCCGCATGAATGATAAGTCCATCGATAGCTCGCATCAAGATTTCTGCCTTTCCGTCTTCGTCCCAGTCAAAAGCAACAGCATTGCTCTCCATTTGATTGGGACTGAACATGTTGGGACCTATATCAATCCACCACAACAAAGTGCCGTCCTGCTTGATGATGTCTATGCGAGTGTAGTCCTTTTGGTCAACATCCCAGACACTCGCTTGGTCGGTAACGTTGATGCGACGAACAATAAGTTCCATCTCACCGTCGCCATCGAGGTCTGCTACGCTGATGTCGTTGGGCTGATATTGCGAAGTAATGTCCGTTCCATCCTTTCCGATAACAGTTGGCAAAGTGATTTCCTTGTAGTTCTGTCTCCAGACTTCAACAGCCTCACACGCTTCGCCCTCTACGCCACGAACAACTGGACGAATGGTATAGGTCGAGGTTAGTGTGCCGCTTTTGTCTGTATAATTCGAGACTTCAATCGGCTCAGCGTTTACCAATGTTCCATCGCGATAGACATTGTATGTTACATCGTAGTATTCTTCAGCTGTTATGCGCCAACTGAGATATACGCCGCTCGCTCTTTTTACAGCGACAAGGCCTCGACCTAAGTTATCTGTCTTTCGTTGAGCAAAAACATTTGATGGAGTAGCAGCCAGCAGAGTCGCCAATCCCAATATTAATAAGAGTTGTTTCATAGAAGGGTGTGTTTAGTTTTATTCAGCAGATTGAGTTGCCATCATTCTACGCCAACGACGATAGCCAAAGATGGCGATGACGACGTAAAGGCCGTAGAGCGAGGCTTTGAAGGGTATGTCTTTGTGGAAGTATAGTATGCAAGTAACGATATCAACAGCTATCCATACAAACCACTGTTCCAGATACTTATGCGCTAAAGCCCAAATGCCGACTAGGGACAAAGCGGTTGTGAAAGAGTCCGCTACTGGAACAGTTGAATCGGTATAGGTTGTAAGCAACCACCATATCGCGAACCACAAGACAAGGAAGATTGCCGTCCACAGCAGCGCAAGTTGCACAGGAATATGAGTGATGGGAGTGTTCTTGTTCTCCCCCTTTAGGGGGGAGTTAGAGGGGGTCTTCCAGCACCAAAAGCCGTAAGCCGTCATTGCCAAATAGTAGAACTCCATACCGCAATCGGCATAGAGACCTTTCTGATAATAGAGCACGATACCGAGCACTTGCATAACTGCACCAACAGCCCACATCCATATCGAAGCCTTGTACTCCAACAGAATGTAAGCAAGTCCCAAAACCGTCGTCGTAATATCCAACCAATGATTAACTAAAAACTCCATATCTTTTAAACTATTATCTCTTATCTCTTATCTCTTATCTATTATCTATCAACTCTATTCCCTATTCCCTAATCTCTAATCTTTTCTTCCCCCTCTTAAAACCTCAGCGTTACACTTCCCATTGCAGTAAACCCAGCAGCAGGGACGTAACCAATCTGATAGTAGCGGTTCTCGTTAGGATGTCCGTATTCCTCGCAGATAGTGCTATACACCCAACCGTTAGCTGCATAGCGAGCACTGAAGAGGTTCGTCAGAGTGGTGCCAAAGACAACTTCACGCAAGCCAGCCCAACGATTGCAGGGTAGGGTATAGGAGAGGTTGAGATTGGAAGTCGTGAAGCTGGGCAACGAACGGTCTTTGTTCTCAGTGTTGTCGAGGTACTGTCGACTCACAAAATTAGTGTGCCAAGTGGCCTCAAGGCTTTTCCAATGGAAGTTGAGGAAGCCGTTCAGGAGCAAAGATGGCGAGAAAGCGATGGTGGATTTGTTGTAGTGAATGGTTCGCCAATCATCATCCCAATTAACGCTAGCCACTTCGTCGAAGTTCTTCAGCTTGTTTTGGCTCAGAGCAGCGTTCCCCTCAAGTGTCAGCAACGGACAAATGTCCCAAACTGCAGTCATCTCTATACCCATTCGATAAGAGTCCCTGATGTTTGTGGTCAGAGGTTCACCAATCTCGCTCAACTCGCCTGTCTGAACGAACTGGTCGGTGTAGTCCATATAATAAAGGTTCGCGCCTAGGCGTACCTTATTTGTACTAAAGTTGTAGCCCAATTCGTAATCAAGCATCCGTTCTGCCTTCGGGGATGGGTACTTGTAGTTGTCGGTAAAGTTGTCGCGTTCCGGCTCTCGATGACTCATTGCCACAGATGCATAAGCATTGTGCGGACCCTTATTCCAACTGATGCCAGCCTTGGGATTGATGAAATGATAGTGCTTGTCGATGTCGAGATAGTGTTTGCCATAAGTTCCGTCGCTCTGCTTGACAAACTTGTCGTTGTAGCCGTCGGTTCTGTAACCTACATGACGGTACTGCACATCGCCAAAAGCTGTCCATTGAGGATTGATGTGATATGCTGCTTTGATGAAAGCGCTGTGGTCGTCCTTTGTGGCATCGGAGTCGTAATAGGTGTAGCGTCCGTTCTTCAGCACTTCGTCGCTGATAGCTTTGTCCTTGATGTAGGTAATGTAGCCGAAGTGATTGCCTGAGAAGCGTTGCAGAGCAAGACCTCCAATGATGTTCCATTGCTCGTTCTTGTAGTTGGCATTCCACACAAGGCCGTAGGTATGCTGCTTCAGTCCTTTCTGTCGCACAACATCGCTCTTCTTCTCTTTGCCGTCAGCTTTGAAATAGTTGAGACCGAACTTCTTGGGTAGCTTATTGTCGAGACGGAACTCCTCGTAGTAGCCGTAGCCATAGGTGTAGTGAAGTGTTGCCGACGTCGTCCAATGGTCGTTGATATCCCAAGCCATCGAGAGCAGATTGTGGTTCTGCTTGAAGTTATCGGTGGTATGCTTCCAGAAAGAGCCGTCGCTCATTTGGTAATGTTGGGTAAGGTAGTTGCCGTTAGCGTCTGTAGCAAAGCTACTATATGGGTTGCTTGGGTCGGAGTGCAGCATCTGTTCATAGAGCGGGTTGAACTTCCCTAATCCTTTGTCGTAGAGGTCTCCATAGGTCTTGATGCCTGTTGCTGCACCATAAGTGCCGTCCATGAGGCTTAGATCGTCATCACCAGCAATTACGCCATTCCAAGCTTGGCCTGTTTTCTCATAGTTGCCGATGTTCTTGTAGCGAAGCGTCAGCCGATTGTTGGGCATCCATGTAATGCCGCCATAATAGGATCCAGAGCGACCATCTGTTCCGTGAACGAAGCCGTTGGTCTGGGTTTGATGCCAAGCACCATCGATGACCAACTGATTCCAAAGCAGACCCGTAGAAGCCGAGCCGCCGTAGTTCATCGTGTTGTAGGAACCATAAGAGAAGTTGATTTCGCCTCGAGGCGTAAGGAAAGGAGCTGCGGTAGAGAGTGCAACAGTACCGCCAAAAGCTCCATCGCCATTTGTACTCGTGCCCACACCTCTTTGCACTTGAACACTTCCCAGCAGAGCCGAGTAGCTGTTCATGTTGGCCCAGAAGACACATTGGTCCTCAGGAGAATTGAGGGGAACACCGTCCAGAGTCACATTGATGCGAGCATCTCTCACACCTCGAATACGCATATAAGTGGTTCCTATTCCCAGTCCGTTCTCGCCCCAAGCCATAATGCCTGGAGTCTTAGCCAACAAAAGTGGCAACTCGCGTCCAGTTTTGGAGTGTTCCTGCAGTTCAGCCTTCTTTATGTTTGTTACTGCGAAAGGCGCATTCTTCAGGGCTCGTACACCGCTGACCACCACTTCCTGTATGTGTTCCAAGTGCAAGGAGTCTTTACTTGCCACTTCCTGAGCTACAACAGTGTTACCCATCAAGCCTAAGAGGCTCAGGAGAAGCATTGTTCTTTTGTTTGTTGTCATTTTCCTTTATTATTACTTTGTTAGTACAATAAAGGGGTGCAGGTTATTCCTGCTCAGAAGATTCCACTTATCATCCCTACGTCGGTATTGTCCGCATCAGGTGAGAGGGTTTGATCTCAGCTCGTCACTTCAGACGAGCACCCCTTGATAATCTTAAATCGCGCTGCAAAGTTACGAATAAGCGAGCGAAATACAAAAGAAAACGACAATTTCTTTTTATTTCCGAGCGAAAGTAATTTCGATTAAGCTCTTCCGCACATAAAAGTGCGCCTT
>JAFYYO010000208.1 GCA_017557475.1 Bacteroidaceae bacterium | reverse complement strand
TTATGGCATGTAACAACAGCCGTCAGAACCCTTTCCTTACAGAGTGGGACACACCTTATGGCATCCCTCCTTTCGATGAAATCCTGGTGGAAGACTACATTCCCGCTATTGAGGCAGGCATTGAGCAGCAGAACAAAGAGATTGACTCGATTGTGAACAATCCAGAAACGCCAACGTTCGAGAATACAGTTCTGCCCTTGGAACTCTCTGGCGAAATCCTGAGCAAAGTGATAGGCGTGTTGTACAACGTTTGTGAGACTGACCGCACAGATGAACTCGACTCAGTCATGGAGAAGGCCATCCCTATGCTTACTGAACAAGAGGACAATATTTCCTTCAACAAAGGCCTTTATGAGCGTATTGCGAAGATATATTTTGCTGACCAGAGCCAACTCACTCGAGAGCAACAAATGGTGTTGAAGAAGCGTTTCGAGGCTTTCGAACGTAATGGCATAGGCCTTCCCGAAAAGCAGCAAGCCCGCCTTCGCGAAATCAATACAGAGATGGCAACCAAGACGCAGAAGCTTGGCAACAACATTCTCTCCGAGAGCAATGCTTTCAAGGAGAAGTTCGGCATCAGCGTCTCTGACTATCCTAATGCGATGACTACAACTGAAGACCGTGCTCTTCGCCAAGAGATGCTTCAGGCTTACACAATGCGAGGCCACAACGGCAACGAGTTCGACAACCGTCAGCTCGTCCTCGACATCATGCGTCTCCGTATTAAGAAAGCAAAGATTATGGGCTACGATAACCCTGCAGCCTACATTCTCGAGCCCAAGATGGCTCATGATCCTGCAACGGTTGACGCCTTCCTCTCCGACATTATGGTAGCTGCCGTAACGAAAGCTAAAGAGGAAGTTTATGATATGCAAAAGCTTATGGATGAGGATGTTGCAGCAGGCAAACTTCCTGCAGGAAGCAAGATAGAGCCTTGGGACTGGTGGTATTATGCAGAGAAGGTTCGCAAGCAGAAGTACGACCTTGACGAGGAACTCACCAAGCCTTACTTTAAGCTCGAGAATGTCGTGAAAGGTATCTTCATCGCTGCCAATACGCTTTATGGCGTGAATATGGAGAAACTGGAGGATGTGCCTTCGTATAACCCAGATGTAGTTACCACTTATAAGGTTTCTGATTCTGATGGCAATTTGTTGGGCATCTTTACGACTGACTATCTGCCTCGTAGCAGTAAGCGTGGCGGTGCTTGGATGAACAATATCCGCGAGCAATATGTCGATGCTGAGGGCAAGATGGTTCGTCCGATTATCGTGAATGTTGGCAATCTTGAGGAGTATCTTACTATCGACGAGGTGCAGACCGTCTTCCACGAGTTTGGTCATGCTTTGCACGGCCTGCTCACGCAATGCCACTATCCTTCTGTCAGCGGTACAAGCGTGAAACGCGACTTCGTAGAGACTTTCTCGCAGTTCAACGAAAACTGGGCTTTCCAACCTGAGTTGCTGGCTCAATATGCCGTAAACGAAAAGGGCGAAGTCATCCCTGCCGAACTGGTAGAGAAGATAAAGAACTCCCTGCAGTTCAACCAAGGTTTCATGACTACAGAACTTTGTGCTGCCTCCATTTTGGACATGAAATGGCACGAGTTGGAGAGCGTTGATGGAATTGACATCGATGCCTTTGAGCAAAAGGTTTGTAAGGAGATGGGACTCATCCCTGAGATAGGTCCCCGCTATCGTACCACCTACTTCAACCACATCTTCTCAAGCGGTTATAGTGCTGGCTACTATGGCTATCTTTGGGCAGAGGTGTTGGA